>JBEIPH010000275.1:0-1545 GCA_040377115.1 Micavibrio sp.
ATCCTCCTGTTGTTATAAAACAAAATCAGGGAGGAAACCGGGCGGGGGCTGCGGGTGACCTGAACGGTCGTATCAAAGATCGAGCCTACACCAGATATAATCCTTGCAAGAACAAGGAGTTCCCTGATGCGGTCCGACATCACGCAAAACAGGCTGTAAAAACAGTCTTTTCAAGGTTTTGCGCCAGAGGGGCCCGGCCCGCTGAAAATCAATATAAAAGGTTATCGGGTTTTTTCAACCCCCCGTGTGCCTATAAAATATGACAAGATCTGGATATTTTTTAAGCGCATGTTATAAGAACACACATATTTCAAACGGAATCACCCGCATGTCTTCACCCACGCCGCTGCTTGACCGGATCGCCAGCACTGCTGATATACGTGCCCTCGCGCGTGGCGATCTGCGCCAGCTGGCAGACGAGGTTAGATCCGACATGATTGCCGCGGTGTCAAAAACCGGCGGGCATCTGGGGGCTGGTCTTGGTGTGGTCGAACTGACCACCGCCATTCACTATGTTTTTAATACACCTGACGACAAATTGATCTGGGATGTCGGGCACCAGGCCTATCCGCATAAAATTCTAACCGGTCGGCGCGAAGCTATGCGCAGCCTGCGTCAGGGCGGTGGTCTGTCTGGTTTTACCAGCCGCAAGGAAAGCGTTTATGACCCCTTTGGGGCGGCGCATTCCTCGACCTCTATTTCAGCAGGGCTTGGCATGGCGGTGGCGCGTGACCTGTCGGGCCATAAAAACAATGTTGTCTGTGTGATTGGCGATGGCGCCATGAGTGCCGGTATGGCCTATGAGGCGATGAACAACGCAGGTGCGCTTAATTCACGCTTGATTGTGATTTTAAACGACAACGATATGTCGATTGCCCCACCCGTGGGCGCAATGAGCGCTTATTTGTCACGACTAATATCCTCCAAGCCCTATATCACCCTGCGCGAGATTGGCAAAAAGCTGACTAAGAAATTGCCAGCCCCGCTGCAGGTTGCAACTGCGCGTGCCGAGCAATACGCACGCGGCATGGTCACGGGAGGCACGTTGTTTGAGGAACTGGGGTTCTTTTATATCGGGCCCGTTGATGGCCACAATCTTGACCATCTTTTGCCCATCCTTGAAAACGCGCGCGACAGCCAGCATGACGGCCCGCTGTTGATCCACGTGGTCACTCGCAAAGGCCATGGCTATGGCCCAGCCGAAGCAGCACCCGATAAAATGCATGGTGTGGTGACTTTTGATGTAGTCACGGGCGCGCAAAAGAAAACACCCGCCAATCTGCCAAGTTATACCAAAGTATTTGCGCAAAACCTGATCGAGGAAGCGCGCCATGATAACAAAATCGTGGCCGTCACCGCCGCCATGCCGTCAGGCACCGGGCTTGATTTATTCGCCAAGGAATTTCCCGCCCGTTGTTTTGATGTGGGTATTGCTGAACAACACGCGGTGACATTTGCGGCGGGGCTTGCCACGCAGGGCTATAAACCAGTGGTGGCCATTTATTCGACCTTTTTGCAGCGTGCTTACGACCAAGTCATGCATGA
>JBEIPH010000044.1:0-6881 GCA_040377115.1 Micavibrio sp.
CGAATGATACCGCCATTGGCCTGACCGCTTTTGAAGCCTATAAAAATGCGGCCTTCCCCAATGGCGAAGGCCCCCGCGTGCTCTTCCCCAAAAGCCCCGCCGATCCAGCCGTTGATCAGCGCAGGCCAGCGGTTGCACGCAACAATCCATCCGTGGTTTGAAACTATTATTCCTGAATAGGTAATATTCTGTCGTAATTGCCTATGTTTTGGCAAAATTGCTTGACCAAAACACGTTCTGGCAACAGCATCATTCCCACGCTTTATTTTATGTCAATGTTAACCCGCCAAGGGGGATACACCATGCTTACTGCTAAAGCTGATTTTCGTGGTCACTGGCAACGTGCCAGCAGCGCGTCGGTTTCTTATCTGCGCTGCCTGATGGACCTGCTGACAGGCCGCCGCAACCTGTTCTTCTAAGCACGGTGCCAACAGCCCTATTGATTTACGGGCTGTGTCTGCCTAGCTTGGCGGCATGACCAGCTATACATCCCTTCCCGCCGGATCGCACCACACAACCGATGCCCTGATTATCGGCGCGGGGCCTGTGGGCCTGTTTGCTGTTTTTGAACTTGGCCTGCTGGATGTCAAAGCCCATCTGGTCGATATCCTTGACCGCCCGGGCGGACAATGCGCCGAACTTTATCCTGAAAAACCTATTTACGATATCCCGGCCCTGCCGGTTGTTACTGGTCAGCAATTGACGAACCAGTTGATGGAACAGATCAAGCCGTTTGCGCCAGCGTTCCATTTCAGCCAGATGGCGGTGTCGTGCGAGAAAACCGAAAACGGTTTTCGCATCACAACCGATCTTGGCACAACCATTGATGCAAAGGTTGTCATCATCGCCGCAGGCGGTGGCAGCTTTACGCCCAAAAAACCACCCCTGCCCGATATCGACAAATACGAAGGCAACGGTGTTTTTTATGCTGTGCGCCAGATGGAACAATTTCGCGGTAAACGTCTTGTTATCGCCGGTGGTGGCGACAGCGCGCTTGACTGGGTGTTAAACCTGCAACCGATTGCAGCGCACGTTACCCTGCTACACCGTCGCGATGAATTCCGCGCCGCACCGCACAGCGTTAACGCCATGCGCGCACTGGTGGCGGACAAAAAAATGGATCTGGTTATTGGCAATCCAACTGCACTACACGGACATGAAAATAAACTGACGGGATTGTCCGTCACGCTGACGGACAAAACAGCGCATTTGATCAACTGTGATGCTTTGCTGGCGTTTTATGGCCTGACCATGAAGCTGGGGCCTGTGGCCAGTTTTGGCATCGAGATGCAAAACAACCTCATCCCCGTAAACACCGAAAATTTTGAAACCGCCGTCGGGGGCATTTTTGCCGTCGGCGATATCAACACCTATCCCGGCAAGCTGAAGCTGATTTTGTCAGGCTTTCATGAAGCAGCCCTTGCCGCGCAAAAGGTGTTTCGCTATGTACACCCCGAGCGCAAATGGCGTTTTGAATACACAACCTCAAGCTCGAGCCTGCAAACCAAGCTCGGGGTCAAAGAATAATTTTCATAACATTTAAATACACCGCTGTTGGGGTGCTTGGCGTTGCTGCGCTGATGCACTAAACTGACAGCGTTTTCGCGGTTTTTCCTGTAAAAAGCCGCATGATAGCCAAGCGAAAGATCTTTGATGACGCTCCGCAAGCCGAATATCGGCCGTTTTAGTATTCTCGACGCTGCCCGCAAGGGCCTGCGCGACATGATGTTGCATGGCAGCTATCTGGTGCGTGTTGGTGTTGTGCCGATGATCGCCAGCGTGTTGGCGGCTATCGTGGTCAGCCTTAATACCAAGGACGATGTGTTCAACCTGATCACCAATTTCCTGTGGGGATTGCCGGCTGAAATATTCCTTGGCTGGTTTTTGTTTGTCTATGCACGCCTGCTGGTATTGGGCGAGCGTGTTGACCGCCTTGATAGCGATGTCGAATTCCGCCGTCACCGCCAACAACTGTTGCGCGCCTCGGTCATTATTTTTGTGCTGTTTAAAATGTTTATGGCCGGATGCCATCATTTCATTCTGTGGGTCATGGAAAACAGAACGCCGGATGGCGACACACCGCTTAAACTTGCCACACTTGTTTTGATCGGCGTGTTGTTCTGGTCTTTACGCCTTGCCGCCTTGCCGGTTCTGGCCGCTGTTGACTATCCGCTTAAGCGTTTTCTGTTTGGTGCGCATGGTGCGGGGCTGTCGTTTCAGCTGTTTGCCCTGCTGTTGCTTTCGTATGCGCTACCCCTGCTGATGACGGGCGCTTTTGTGGCGCAGCTGGCGCAACAATTCTCTTTGGGGACAACCACACAGCTGGCCATTTTGCATGGCTTTGCCTTTGTTTTCTTTGTCTGGCTAATCGGTGCAGGATGCGATGCCCTGCGCCAGATGCTGGCGCGTGACAAAATCGAGGTGAAGTGATGAAAATCAACGTCACCGACCGTGCTGGTCAAAATCATTGCCTTGATGCAATTGACGGCTGGCGCCTGATGGAGGTTATCCGCGATCACGCCGAGCGTATTCCCGCCCTGGGCATCAAGGCCGAATGTGGTGGTGCGCTGGCTTGTGCCACCTGCCATGTCTATGTGGACGAAGATTGGGAAGACCAGATTCCCGAACCCAATGACGAAGAAATCGACAGGCTAGACGAAGCCTTTGCCGTTGAAGACAACTCGCGCCTGTCTTGCCAGATCATTTTAAACGAGGAGATGGATGGACTTGCCGTCACCCTCGCACCCGGATCAGAACCCTGAACGAGAAGAACATGCAAAACCTTGATACCCTCAAAAAAGAAATCATCGAAACGGTCACAGCCGCCAATGATATCGGCACGCTTGAAGACGTGCGCGTATCTGCCCTTGGCAAAAAAGGCAGCGTCACCGGGCTGATGCAAACGCTTGGCAACCTCAGCCCCGAGCAGCGCAAGGAAATGGGCCAGGCCCTCAACTTGCTCAAAAACGATATCGCTGCTGCGATTGATGCCAAGGCCGCCGTGCTGAAAGAAGCAGCCCTTGCCGCGCGCCTGCAATCTGAAAGCGTTGATGTCAGCCTGTCGCCCCGCCCCGAAGGACAAGGCAGCATTCATCCCATCAGCCAGACCATCATGGAAATGATCGCCATTTTCGCCGACATGGGGTTTTCAGTCGCCGAAGGGCCAGAGATTGAAGACGACTTTCACAACTTCACCGCGCTAAACTTCCCGCCCGCACACCCTGCGCGCGCCATGCATGATACGTTTTACCTGCCCGAGGCCAAAACAGGCGAAGACAAAGTACGCCTGTTGCGCACCCACACCTCGACAGTGCAGGTGCATACCATGCAAAACCAGAAGCCCCCCATTCGCGTCATCATTCCTGGTCGCACCTATCGTTCTGATTACGACATGACCCACACGCCAATGTTCCATCAGATGGAAGGCCTGTTGATCGACAAGGCAACCCATATGGGCCACCTGAAAGGCTGCCTGATTGAATTCTGCAAGCGCTTTTTTGAAGTCGATGAACTGCCCACCCGTTTCCGCCCCAGTTTCTTTCCCTTCACCGAACCATCGGCTGAAATGGACATTGGCTGTTCGCGCAAGGGCGGTGAGCTAAAAATCGGTGCCGGTGACAGCTGGCTTGAAATTCTTGGCTGCGGCATGGTTCACCCCAATGTTTTGAAGAACTGCGGCATTGACCCCGATGAATATCAGGGCTTTGCCTTTGGCATGGGCGTTGAGCGCGTGGCGATGCTGAAATACGGCATTCCTGATCTGCGCACATTCTTTGAAAGCGACTTGCGGTGGCTTAAACACTACGGCTTTGGCCCACTAGAACAGCCAAACCCAGCCCTGCGCTAATTGACATTGAAAGTTTAAAAGATGAAATTCACACTCACCTGGCTCAAGCAATACCTCGACACCACCGCCACGCTTGATGACATCACCAACAAACTGACCGCCATCGGCCTTGAGGTCGAAGGCGTTGAAGACCCCAGCAAAACGCTGGCCGGTTTTGTGGTGGGTCACGTTATCAGCGCTGACAAGCACCCCGATGCCGATAAACTGCAATGTCTGGTCGTTGATACAGGCAAAGAGAAACTGAAAGTTGTTTGCGGTGCGCCAAACGCACGCGCAGGCATGCGCGGTGTTTTCGCCCCTGCTGGCAGCTATATCCCCGGCCTTGATGTGACGCTTAAGAAAACCGCCATCCGCGGACAGGAATCAAACGGCATGATGTGCAGCGAGCGCGAGCTGTGCCTGTCAGAGGAACACAACGGCATTATTGACCTTGCGCTTGACCTGCCAGCAGGCGTACCAGCTGCACCCGCCCTTGGCCTTGATGATATTTTCATTGAAATCAACCTCACCCCCAACCGTGGCGATTGTGCGGGTGTTTACGGCATTGCGCGTGATCTGGCCGCCAGCGGCCTTGGTAAACTTAAACCTGTATCGGCCAGCCCGATTAAATCAACCATCAAAACCACCATCGGCGTCACCATCGCCGATGAAAAAGCCTGTCCGCTGTTCCTTGGCCGTTTGATCAAGGGTGTTACAAACGGCGCCTCGCCAGCGGATGCACAAAAAATGATGACAATGGCGGGTATCAACCGCATTTCATCGCTGGTGGATATCACCAACCTGATGTGCATTGGCATGAACCGCCCGCTGCACGTCTTTGATGCTGACAAGCTCAAAGGTGATATTCATGTGCGCCTGTCAAAAAAGGGCGAAACACTGGCAGCACTCAATGACAAAACCTATGAACTTGAAGACGGCATGATCGTTGTCTGCGATGATGGCGGCAAAAGGGTGATTGGTCTTGGCGGCGTTATTGGCGGCGTTGAAACCGCTGTCGATGCCAACACCAAGAACGTCTATATTGAATGTGCTTATTTCGACCCCGTGTTGATCGCCAAAACCGGTCAAAAACTACAAATCGACAGCGATGCACGTTATCGCTTCGAGCGCGGTATTGATCCCGCTTTCTGCGCGCAAGGCATGGAAATCGCCACAGCCATGGTGCTTGAGCGCTGCGGTGGCGAAGCGGGTGACGTTGTGCAGGCTGGTAAAGCACCAGATAACACACGCACAATCTCGTACGCCCCCGAGCGCCTGAAACTGCTGGGCGGTATGGATATGGATGAGGCGCGTCAGAAAGAAATCCTGACCGCGCTTGGTTTTGACATCACCGCATCAGGCAAAAGCTGGCAGGTGAAAATCCCAAGCTGGCGGCATGACGTTGAAGGATCAGCCGATATCGTTGAAGAAGTCTTGCGTATCGCCGGCTATGACACCATCGAGCCCATCACCGTGCGCCCTGCCGCCAATGACAAACGCGCGCCTATGAACGATCTTAGCCAGCGCGCCATTCGCGCGCGCCAGCTGTTGGCGACCCGCGGCATGTATGAAACCGTGACATGGTCATTTCTGGCCGAAGATCGCGCAGACCTGTTTGGCGCCCTTGAACATCAAAACAAAGCCGCCCTGACGCTGACCAACCCGATCAGCATTGATCTCAGCGTGATGCGTCCATCCATCTTGCCCAATCTGATTGACGCAGCTGCCCGCAATGCGGACCGCGGTATCAGCGACGCTGCCCTGTTTGAAATCGGCACCGTATACCGCTCTAGCGATGCGGCTGGGCAAATCATGACCGCGACCGGACTTCGCACGCAAATGGCAAAACCACGCCATTGGTCGGGCGCACCCCGTGCCGTTGATGTGTTTGATGTCAAAGCCGACGTCATGGCCGTGCTTGAGGCTTGCGGTGTTAAAACCGAAAACCTGCAAATCACCCGTGATGCTGCCACCCATTACCATCCGGGCAGATCAGCGCAGCTGCGTCAGGGCACACAGGTGGTGGCCGCCTTTGGTGAAATCCACCCCGCCGTGCTGGCCACCCTCAAGCGTGAGGAAGCCATGGCCGGATTTGAAGTATTTCTGGCCAACCTGCCCCCTGTTAAGCGCAAGGGCACGGCCAAAGCGTTGCTGCGTCCCTCGCCCTTCCAGCCGGTGTCGCGTGACTTTGCCTTCATGGCAGCCGCCAATCTGGCAAGCGATGTTTTAACCCGCGCCATCAAGGCCGTTGATAAACAGCTGATCACCGATGTCAGCGTCTTTGACGTTTATCAGGGCAAGGGTGTGCCAGAGGGCCAGAAATCAGTCGCCCTCAGTGTGACGGTTCAGCCCGTGGACAAAACCCTGACCGATGCGGAAATCACAGCGCTGTCAGACAAAATCGTCGCCGCTGCTCAAAAAGCAGGGGCCGAGCTTAGAAAGCTTTAAGGATTAATTAGAAACAGTGCCTGGTGCAGCGGCACGCGCAGCAACCACCTGTGGTGGCGTTGTTTGCTGTGCCGACATCATGCGGCGGTTGGCATACATGATGCTGGTCGCGTTGGTATCCCAGCTCCATGTGGCGCTTGCCAGTTGTACGGCGCGGTTCATGCGCGCAGCACTTGAAGGTGTTCCCATCGTCACCACGATATAACGACGGCCTTCACGTTCGATCTGCACGATCAGCGAGTGGCCTGATGGCGTGGTGGTACCTGTTTTTTGACCTGTGGCGTCAATACCGTCATCACACAGGCGGCAGTTGTTCCATGTCTCGCGACGCAAGGGGGTCGTCAGCGGGGTGAAATATTCATCATAAAGTGCAGAGAAACGATCATTCACCGCGCGGAAGATCAGCGCGATATCGCGTGCACTGCTTCGGTCACCAAAAAGACCAGAAGCAGAACCAAAGGTGCTGTTAACAGCGCCAATTCTGTGGGCGGTTTCAGTCATACGCTCAGCAAAGGCGGCTTCGCTGCCGGCCAATGTTTCAGCCAGCAACACAGCGCAATCATTACCAGACATCGCAATCAGGCAATGCAGGGCTTCATCAAGGGAA
>JBEIPH010000019.1:0-9311 GCA_040377115.1 Micavibrio sp.
ATGGTATGCAGGAAGCAACCTTTGTTGCCGAAGAAATCGAACGCCTGCAACACCGCAAAATGCCCCTGTCTGAAATGGCCATCATCGTGCGTGCGGCCAGCCAGACCCGCGCGTTTGAAGAACGCTTCCTCAAGATGGGTATTCCTTACCGCGTCTTTTCGGGCCTGCGTTTTTACGAACGTCAGGAAATTCGTGACGCCATCGCTTATTTGCGCGTATTGGCACAGCCTGACGACGATTTGGCGTTTGAGCGTATTGTCAATGTACCCAAGCGCGGCATCGGCCCCGCCGCGATGAACAAAGTTCACCTGCACGCGCGCGCCACCAAGACATCCCTGACCCGCGCGCTTGACAGCCTGCTGATGACCGATGAGTTCACCGGTAAAACCAAAGCAACGCTGGAAAAACTGCTGGCTGATTTTTCGCGCTGGCGCGACAGCCTGCGCGATCTGGGCCACGTTGAAGTGACCCAAATATTGCTGGATGAAACCGGCTATACCGCCATGTGGCAGGCCGACAAATCACCCGAGGCTGTTGGCAGGCTTGAAAACCTGCGCGAATTTGTCAGCGCGCTGAATGAATTTGAAAGCCTTGATACCTTCCTTGAACACGTCGCCCTTGTCATGGAAAACGCCGAAAATCTGGGCGAGGATTTTGTATCGCTGATGACCTTCCACGCCGCCAAGGGGCTAGAGTTCAAAGCCGTGTTTTTGCCAGGCTGGGAGGAAGGCTTATTCCCAAGCCAGCGTTCGATGGATGAAACAGGCCAAAGCGGGCTTGAGGAAGAACGCAGGCTTGCTTATGTCGGCATCACCCGCGCACGCGAACGCGCCTATATCTCTTTTGCCGCCAACCGCCTGCTGTATGGCAGCTGGACATCAAGCCTGCCGTCGCGTTTTATTGACGAATTGCCCAAAGACCACGTCGAAGTGGTTGTTGAAGGTGGCCTGTCTGCGGGCCAATCACATGGGGGTGGTTTTCAATACGGACGCCAGCGTTTTGTGACAGCACCCGCAATTGACACAACCTTCACCCGTGTTTCGCCCTCGCTTGAATCAACGGGTGGCTTTGCACCGGGCCAGCGTGTCTTTCACCAAAAATTTGGCTATGGCCGCATCATTGCGGTTGACCTTGACAAGCTCGACATTGACTTTGATAAAGCGGGCCGTAAAAAAGTAATGGAAAGTTTTGTTACAGCGGCCGACGCGCAATAAGGGGGACATCATGAAACAACAGGTCATTACCGTTTTTGGCGGCACCGGATTTATCGGCCGCCATGTTATTGCCGCCCTTGCCAAAAGCGGTGCGCGTATTCGTGTGGCCACCCGCATGCCAGCCCGCGCCTATTTCCTGCGCCCTTGCGGGAATGTCGGGCAGGTTGTGCCCTTTGCCTGCGATGTTCACGATGATGCCAGCGTTGCCCGCGCGCTTGACGGTGCCACCGATGTTGTCAACCTGATCGGTATTCTGTTTGAAAAAGGCCGCAAACAAAAATTTGACCGCCTGCACAGCGACTTCCCTGCCCGTCTGGCGCAGCTTTGCGCGCAGGCAAAAATCTCTACCCTCGTACATATCTCGGCCCTTGGCAGCACGGCTGACAGCACAGCACGCTATGCACGCAGCAAAGCGGCTGGCGAAGAAGCGATCAAACAGCACTTCCCCCGTCATGTCATTTTGCAGCCAAGCATCGTCTTTGGGCCAGAAGATAACTTTTTTAACCAGTTTGCCCGCATGGCGCAGCGCGCGCCATTCCTGCCCCTGATTGGTGGCGGCAAAACAAAATTCCAGCCTGTTTATGTCGGCGATATTGCACAAGCAGTTGCGCGCATCCTTATATCTGGTGATGCGCGGCCCTATCACGGCAAAACCTATGCCCTCGGCGGGCCTGAAGTTTTGACCTTCAAACAGTTGCTCAATCTGATGCTGGAAATTTCAGGTTTGCGCGCGCGCTATGTCCACCTGCCCGTGCCTGTTGCAAAAATCATTGGCATACTGGGGTCTGTTTTACCAACGCCACCCTTGACCGTTGATCAGGTGCGCAGCCTTGCACATGACAATATTGTTCCTAAAAACGCGCTGACCCTGTCTGATTTGGGAATTGCCCCAACCGCCCTGCGCGGGGTGCTGCCCAGCTATCTTGGCGCTTTTCGCCCCGGTGGGCCCTTCGCCAATAGATAAAAAGTTATTTATTTCAATAGCTTGACGAAATAGGTGCAAAGAAGGCTGAAAGGGATTATTTTAAAGTCCTTCCACAAACAGGGATTCTTGAAAGACGCCATGACCTTTTTGCGCCTGATTGCCATTGTTATTTTCGCCACGCTGCTTGCCAGCACAGCCCAGGCCACACCCGGCCAACGTGTCGGCATTGCCGCCATCGTCAATGACGATGTCATCACCATGAGCGACCTGCGCAACCGTGTGCAGCTTTACATTGGCGGCATGCCCAACCGTCCCAGTGCTGCAGAAATCGACCGCATCGAAAAAGAAACGCTTAATCGTTTGATTGATGAAAAACTGCAAGCCCACGAAGCCAAAAGTCTTTCAATCGAAGCCACCGACGAGCAAATCGCCCTTGGTTTTGCCGATATCGCCCGCCAGAACAACACCACCCCCGAAGAATTCGGCAGCCGTTTAGAAAAAAGCGGCGTGAAGCTTGATACCCTGCGTGAACAAATCAAAACGGAAATTTTGTGGTCACAAGTTGTGCGCCGCAAGCTACGCCCACAGGTGAACGTATCCGAACAAGAAATCGACACCGAACTGGCCCAGCGCCAAAACAAAGGCGGCAAATCGGAATATCTGGTTGCAGAAATCTTTTTGCCAGTTGAAACGGCAGACGCTGAATCCCGCGTGCGGGATGACGCAACCGAGATCATCACCAGCCTTAATAAAGGCGGTAAATTCAGCGAAATCGCGCGTCAGCGCTCGCAAAGCCCGGGTGCCGCCAACGGTGGCGACATCGGCTGGATTTCCCAAGGCCAGCTTGAAGCCCCACTTGATGCAGCACTGAGCGCCATGCAGCCCGGCCAACTAAGCACGCCCGTGCGTGGCAAAGATGGCTTTCATATCCTTTTCCTGCGCAACCGCCGTGACAATGGCGTTGCAACCGTTGAAGCCGAACCAAAACCGCTCAGCGTCATCACACTTAAGCAGCTGACCATTCCCGCCGAAAGCACAGACCCACAACCCGTGATGGCCGCCAAATTCGCGCGTGCCGAGGCACTGGCCGGCGAAGTTGCCGACTGCGCAGGCCTTGATGCCATCGCCAGCGAGTTCAAGACCAAAACCGCCACCGGCCAGCAGCAACGTGAAAGCCTGCCAGCCCCCATCCGCGCCGTGCTTGACCCGTTGCCGATTGGCAAAGTCAGCAAACCCGTTCGCACCACCAAGGGCTACAGCGTGTTTATGATCTGCGGCGAAGAAACCAAAGTCGCCACCCCCGCCCCTGCAGCCGCCGCACCAGTCGCCAACGACGAGAAAACGCGCGAGGAAATTGCCAACACTCTTGGCATGCAGCGTTTAAGCCAACTGCAGGAACGCTATCTGCGCGACCTGCGCGCCACTGCCTATATTGATCGCCGCCTTTGACCACCCCTGATCTTTCAAGCCTGCCCCCCTTGCGTGAGGTCATCGCCGCCCATGGCCTGATGGCAAAAAAGTCGCTGGGTCAAAACTTCTTGCTTGATCTGAATATCACCGCCCGCATTGTGCGTCAGGCAGGCAACCTTTCGGGCGTTAACGTCATTGAAATTGGCCCCGGCCCCGGCGGACTGACCCGCCCGCTGGTTGAAAGCACAGCCAACAGCATCACTGCAATTGAGCGTGATGATCGCTGTGTTGCCGCCCTCGCCCCTTTGGTGGAGGCCGCGCAGGGCCGCCTGAACGTCATCCCCGAAGATGCCCTTAAAGTTGATCTGACGACGCTGGCCGCAGCGCAGCGCGCCATTGTCGCCAACCTGCCCTATAACATCGACACACCCTTGCTGGTCAGCTGGCTCAAGCAAATCGATCAGCTTCACAGCCTGACCCTGATGTTTCAAAAAGAAGTTGCCGAACGTCTGGCCGCCGCCACGCGCAGTCCCGATTACGGACGCCTGTCGGTGTTGGTGCAGTGGCTGTGCCATGTCGATAAATGTTTTGACCTGCCGCCAAGCGCCTTTACGCCCCCGCCCAAGGTCACGTCCAGCGTGGTGCACCTGCGCCCACGTGCTGACACCGATCTGTCGTTGTTTCCTTATGTCGAAAAAATCACCGCCGCAGCCTTTGGCCAGCGCCGCAAGATGCTGCGCCAAAGCCTTAAAACCATCGGCGGGCTTGATGTACTGGCGTTTCTAGCAGATTGCGCCATTACCGAGACAGCGCGGGCCGAGGAAATCGATATCGACGGCTTCCTGCGCATGGCAAAACGCCTAGAGCAGCTTAATAGATAATTTTAGGATTTGCCGGGTGACAGTGTTTCAACAAACGCCGCCACATCCATCAGGCGGGTGCGTTTTTGGCGCTCGGCTTCGATGATTGCGCGTACACGGGCAATCGTCGCCTCGAGGTCATCATTGACGATGACATAGCTGAATTCCTGATAATGGTCGATTTCATCGCGCGCCTTTGACAGGCGGCGGGTGATTTCTTCTTCACTGTCTTGCGCACGGTTGTGCAAACGCTCGGCCAGTGCTGACCAGCTGGGTGGCAGCAAAAAGATCGACACCACATCATCAGGCGCCAGGCGGCTGAGGCTGCGGTTGCCCTGCCAGTCAATATCAAACAAAACATCACGCCCTGACTGCAGGGCGGCCTCTACGGGCCCACGGGGGGTACCATAGAAATAGTTGTTATAAACCAGCGCATGTTCAAGCATCTGGCCCTGTTCAACCAGCTTTTCAAATTCAGGGCGGTCCATGAAATAATAGTGCTGGCCTTCAACTTCGCCCGGGCGCATGGAACGTGTGGTGGCGGACACAGAAACAGTGGTCAGGGGATCGCGACCCATAATAGCGCGACTGACCGTCGTTTTGCCGCCACCCGGTGGGGAGGCGAGCACAACCATCATACCGCGGCGCCTGAGGGCAGCTGTTGCTGGGCTGGCGGCGGGTGTAGGTTGCGTCATTACTGTCCTTGATGCGGTCATCTGTACGCCGGTTGAATAAATGTCTTGTCGCCAGAGGTGTTTTGGTGTCCAAATTTATACCGTCTTAACGGATTCGTCACAAGTCATCGCTTTATCCTATGAAAAACCCAAATATCATCCTTATTACAGGCGCCACCAGCGGCATTGGCGCTGCGCTGGCCGTGGAATACGCCGAGCGCGGGGTCAAGCTGCTGCTGATCGGGCGTGATATGCCCCGTCTGGCTGAAGTCGAACAACGTTGCCGCGCCAAGGGCGCTGCTGTCAAAACCGCCGCCATCGATGTGACCGACCGCGACAAACTGCAACACCAAATTCTGGTCTGGGATGATCAAGAGGCCATTGATCTTGTGATTGCCAACGCCGGCATTTCTGGCGGTGGATTAATTGAAAACAGCGATCACCAAAGCCGCTTTGAAGCTGTCATGGACATCAACGTCATGGGCAGTGTCTATACCATCACCCCGTTAATCTCGCGCATGCGTGGCCGCAAAAAAGGCCAGATCGCCCTGATGAGCTCGCTGGCGGGTTTCCGCGGGCTGCCCTCGGCGGCGGCTTATAGCGCCAGCAAGGTTGCGGTGCGCGCCCTTGGACAGGCGCTGCGCCCATTGCTGGCGCGTGTTAATATCAATGTCAGCGTTATACATCCTGGATTTGTTAAAACACCACTGACTGATGTAAACGGATTTTACATGCCGTTTTTGATGACGCCTGAAAAATCCGCCACCATCATCCGCGATGGCCTTGCCGCCAACAAGGCAACCGTTGCTTTCCCATTGCCGATGTATGTGATGGCGCGGTTGATGGCGCTGATGCCGGCAGCGCTGCTTTCCCTGCTGCCACGCAAGGGCTAAATCTCGATAACAACCGCTATTTGCAGGCCTTCTTCAACCGTACAGGTATAGCCTTGCTCGGCGCAAAACATTTTGAAATCAGCAACACTTTCAGCACTGTCGATCAGCACGCGCAACCGCGCCCCTTTACCAAGCGACAGCAATTTTTTACGCGCCTTGAGCACGGGCAAGGGGCAAATCAATCCACGCGCATCAAGCAAATGTTCAGCCATGTTTGATCCTTGGCGGCAGACGGTCAAGCACCTCGGCCACAGATAGGCTTTGAATGTCATCACCGGCCAGTACAACCACTGTCGCGCCCGATAGCAAAACCAAATCAGCCAAACCATCGTCCATGCCGATATAGGCATGCGCCTGCAAGGCCAGCCCCAGCACTTCGGGCAGCGTTGTGCGTTGTGACAAGTCAATCATCTCGGGCGCGGCCTTGGCCAGTTGCCTGTCATTTTCAACGCCTAAAAATACAACCTCAAATCCCGCCAGATTCAGGCGCCGTGCCAAACCCGACTGTCGCAACACAGGCCAGTCTTTAATGCGCGTCATCAATATGTATGGCTTTTGAAGCGTAAAAAATTCGACATCGGCAGACAGCTTTGAAACATCTGGTGGTTGCTGTGGCCAGTCCTCGTGCGGGTGGCGCATATCATAGACATCATCAAAACCACGTTTTTTCAGCCACAAATGCCATCTTGTCGTTTTTTCATGTACCCACAGATGATCGTATAGCCGCGCACGACCAAACAGATCTGTTAGCCGATGCGGGGTGTGCAGCGTGATGATCGCGCCCTGTTGCCTGAGCGCTGTTAACACGGGCAAGGAGCGCAGGGCGCTGCGTATATCGACGATACCGGTGATCAGAACCTTGCGGCTCATCAGGCGGCTTTGGCCTGTCCAGCCTTGGCGGCTGCCAATACCTCGGCATAAACAGCCATGGTCTGCTGACACATTGTTGTGTTGGTAAAATAAGAAGCCACATGCGACATCGCACGGGTGGCAAGGGCGGCGCGTTCCTCGTCAGAAAGCTGCAGGGCTTTATCAATGCCTTCGGCCAATGCGGCAGCGTCGCCTGCCTTGACCAGCCATCCGGTTGAGCCATCAACCAGCGTTTCAGCAAGGCCACCGTGGCTGCTGGCAATCACAGGGCGTCCCATGGCTTGGGCTTCAATCGCGATACGCCCAAAACCTTCCGCCACCAGTGACGGGCACACCACAACGGTCGCCAGCATATAAGCGGCGGGAATATCATTGCAGTCCGTCACAATACGGCATTGCTGTTGTAGACCTGCGCTGCTGATAGCGGATTCAAGCTCGCGACGATACCCTTCCTGCCCGGCATCAGACCCAACAAACAGGCAAAAAAGATCGCTGCGGTTAAGCTTTTGCAAGGCCTGCAGCAACACCATATGTCCTTTGCCACGGCTAAGGCGTCCGGGCAGCATGATCACCGACACACCTTCGGGCATGCGCATCTGGTTTGACACCGCGATCAAACGGTCAGCCGAAACACGTGTTGGGTGAAAACGTTCAAGCGACACACCGCGATGGATAATGCGGATTTTATCACGCGCCAGACCATAGCTGTCGTTCAGATAACGGCCCAGAAACTGCGACACCGCAATCACACACTCCCCGCCGATAATCGCGCGGTTATAAGCCTTCTTAAATCCGTTGCTGATTTTATGCGCTGCATGACAGCTGGTGACAAAACGCGCGGATGTGCCTTCAACGGCGCGCGCGGCACTCCAGGCAGGGGCGCGGCTGGCGGCATGCACGATGTCGACTTTATGCTCGCGGATGACACGGCGAAGACGGCGGGCGTTCAGCCAGATGGTAAAGGGGTTTTTGGAATGAACGGGCAGTTCGATGTGAACGCCGCCGGCCTTGTTGATGTCGTAAACACGCGGGCCGCCATTTGAAACCACGATCGATTTCATCCCCGCCTTCACCAGACCGGCGTTGAGATCAACCACGCCCTGCTCGACACCGCCCGAGATCAAATTTGGCAGCACCTGTAAAACAGTGGTGCCCGGGGGCAAAACATACCCCGTATCCGGAGTCGGGAAAGAAACCTGCTCTGTCTGGGTCATAGGATGGATTACCTTTGCTGGCAAAATGGGGCGAATGCCTTGTTTTTACGCACAAAAATGCGTTTTATCCAGCTTTTTCAATTAAAAGCCACAGTCCTTGACATCACAGACCCCACGAAGGAAAGTAGAGGCCTTGCAAGTTTCACCTTGTTTTCCAACCTGTTAACTCTGGATTTGTCCCATGTCTGTCGCCTCTGCCAATGCCGCTGCCCGCCACGTCACCCTGCCCGATGGCAAGGCCCTGACCCTGGCCGTGAACGCCACCGGTGCCGATGTCGCCGCCAGCATCGGCGCGGGATTGGCCAAGGCAGCCTTGGCCGTCAAACTGAACGGCAAAATGTACGACCTGTCCATCCCCCTGCCCGAAGATGGCGCCATTGAAATCGTCACCCGCAAATCAGCCGAAGCACTAGAGCTGATCCGCCATGACTGCGCCCACGTTTTGGCCGAAGCCGTGCAAACACTGTTTCCGGGCACCCAAGTGACGATTGGCCCGAACATCGAAAACGGTTTCTTTTACGACTTCGCCCGCAACCAGCCCTTCACGCCCGATGATTTCGTGGCGATTGAAAATAAAATGCGCGAGATCATCAAGCGCGACGCCAAATTCACGCGCGAGGTCTGGCCCCGCGAAAAAGCCATCGAGCATTTCAAATCAATTGGCGAAAACTACAAGGCCGAGATTATCCGCGACCTGCCAGTGACCGAAGATATATCTATCTATCGTCAAGGCGACTGGTATGACCTTTGCCGTGGTCCGCACATGCCATCAACCGGCCATGTTGGCCCCGCCTTTAAACTGATGAAAGTGGCCGGTGCCTATTGGCGCGGTGATGCCAATAACGCCATGCTGACGCGCATTTACGGCACGGCGTGGCGCGATCAAAAAGAGCTTGATGCCTATCTGCTGATGCTGGAAGAAGCCGAAAAACGTGACCACCGCAAACTGGGTCGCGAGATGGATTTGTTCCACATGCAAGACGATGCCGTAGGCAGCGTTTTCTGGCACGACAAGGGCTATACGATTTACCGCGCGCTTGAAAACTTCATCCGTGCGCGCATCACCAAGGCTGGGTACAAAGAAGTCAAAACACCGCAGCTGTTTGACAGCACGTTGTTTCAGGCATCCGGCCACTGGGACATGTATGGCGACAACATGTTCAAGGTGCGTGACACGCACAAATCATCCAGCGAAGGTGAAAAAATCGTTGAAAAATTCATGGGCCTGAAACCCATGAACTGCCCCGCCCA
>JBEIPH010000101.1:0-5052 GCA_040377115.1 Micavibrio sp.
GCCGCAAGGAAATCCGCCAAAACAATGCCGTCAGCCTTACCCTTTTCAGTGCCATGATCAATGATCGCGCGCGCAACTGCACGCAGAGATTCTTCGTTTTCAGGCTTGCCAATTGCGGATTCTATATCCGCTGTCGTCATATTTTGCGAGATACCCAGTGCCGCGTATACAGCCGTAACCGTGCGCAGGGCAGAACCCGTTTCATCGCCGTTTGATATCAATATTTTTTCAAGCTTGCTGCGCTTGGCCATCATCTCGCGCAGCAGGGCGGAGATTTCAGATGATTGCTGTACCAGTGTTAAGCGTTGAAAGGCCTTGGCCAGCACGCCACCCGACTGCCGCGCACAGTCGGCAATCAGGCTGTGCAGACATTCGGTTAGAATTTCATCTGACGCGCGATCATCAAGCATCACAAATTGCGGTGTCAGGTTGGCTTCGATCGGACAGCATTTCAGCATGCTTTGGCAAAACGAGTGGATGGTCATGATGCGCAGGCCACCCGGCACATCAAGCACACGGGCAAACAGGCGACGTGCGGCATCCATCACATGGGGATCAGCCAGTTCGCCTGTTAACTTGTGCAGATCTTTTGCAAGGTCGATGTCGTTGGCAACCGACCATTTTGCAAGCTCGCTAAAAATACGGGCAGACATTTCAGCGGCGGCTGTTTTGGTAAATGTCAGGCATAAAATTTTATCTGGCCGCGTACCCGCCTGCCCTGCCGCTGTTGGCAGCATCAGCCGTAAAAGACGATCAATCAAAACCTTGGTCTTGCCTGTACCAGCCGATGCGCCCACCCATACGCTTTGCTGTGGGTCAGCGGCACGGGTCTGCATAATGCCAGGGTCGCTTGAGATATTTTTGGGTTGTGGTGATTTTACTGTCATGCCGCAACCTCGGCGGCATCATCGCCAGCTTCATCATCATCGCTGCCGACCGACCATTCACGCACCCGCGCCAGATGGTCATAGTCATGGCCCTGCGCCATCACACCGGCGCGGGGCTGGCTGTGATAGGCTGTGTTTTCATCTTTGTAGGTATCAATCAGACGGCGCAGGCCCTCGGCTGCTTCCTCCCGCAAAATCTGCGCGGTGCCGTCTTTGCTGGTGACGGTTTTGATATCAAGCGGTTTACCTTCTTTGCCACTGGCCTGCCAATATTCCATGATGGTGGTATCACCAGCCGGCAGGCCATCAAAGGCACCCTGATAAAGCATCAGCGCCTCAAGGGGTAATTGGGGTGACAGGCCAGCAGCAACCTGTCTTTTGGAGGGCGCTGATCCTGTTTTATAATCAATAACCGCATAACCACCATCTGGTGCGCGATCAATGCGGTCAGCCTTGCCGACCAGCGTAAAATCTGGCCAGGCCAGCTTGCCTTTGGACTCAAGCGCCAAGGGTTTTGCGCCACTGTTGCGCCACGCCCGCTCGTGTTCGACAAAGGCGCCTGCCAGACGTTCAAACCTTGGCCACCAAAACGCTGCGACCTCTGGCGCAATTGAAAGTTCTTCCAGCGCCTGTTTGCCAAAGGCAACCAGCTGTTCTTGCGCATCGTCTGGCAAGGTATCGGGATAAGTGCGCGCAAAGCGTTCAAGGGCTGCGTGAATAAAGACGCCACGCTCAGCCCCGCCGGGATCGTCATCAACAGGGTCAAGGGCGCGAAGCCCAAGGATATACTGCGCATAAATTTGATACGGGTCGCGCATCCATGTTTCTATCTTGGTGACAGACAGCTCACGCGGACGCGCCGCAAGTGGCGGGGTGGGTGATGGACGCAGGGCGGGATTAACCGCCTCAGGTGCATCTAGTTGTTTTAACCACTGGCGATAGCGCGCGGCCTCTGCCATGGGCCATTCAAGCCCTGCGGCCTTGAGCACGGTGTCCATGCGCAACAGCCAGCGTGCTGGCACGGTGGGTGTGCCGTCTATTTTGGCAGCGCGGGTTATCACAACTTCGGACATGCTGATCGCCTGCACAAAATCGTGGGCGGCAAGAGAGAGGTCTTTTTCAGGTGGCGGCAATCCAAAAGCCTTGCGCATCGGGCGTGAAAGCCACGGGTCATGCGCGGGCAGTGCCGGCCACGTTCCCTCGTTTAATCCACCCAGAATAATTTTGTCAGCCGCATACAAACGCGCCTCGATCAATCCCAGAATAAACAGGCGCGGATGGCTGCCGTAACGCGGGCGCACCGTCACGCCTTTGAACAAGTTCGCCAGTAACGAAAGGTATTGCCGAGCTGAAAGAGGTGGAATATCACCGCAAGCCGCCATCAGGTCGGCCAGCAAAAGGCTTGCGGCCTCGCCCCCCTCCCCGCGCCACAGGCGGGCGGCACCTGTTTGGTCAACGGTTGTGGCGAGTTTTTCAGCCACTGAAATATGCAGACGCAGCAGATCGTTAAAATCCGCCGCCTGTTTTTCCTGCGTCACATCCAGCAAGGGGGAAATATCTTGCGCCAGTGATTTGACCCAGTCATGTAATCTTTGACGGTCACCCGCGCGGCGTTCATCAAGCAGGTTGATAGCAGCCAGCAGGCCGTCAATCCCGCCCCGCGGCCTTGGGCCACGCAAGACCAATTGGTCTAGCAAATACACAAGGCTGCGCAGCACCTCGGGGGGTAAACGACCGGCCATCAAGGGATGTTTGAGCATAGCGAGCAATGATACCGGTGCCAGATTTTCAACCGCCACCCGCGCCAGCAACAACAAGAAACTGCCCGCCATAATTTCACTAAGCGGCTGACCACCTGAGTCATCAATCTGAATGCCCCAGCGGCGCAGGCTTTGTGTCACACGGCGTGCAAGCCTGCGGTCCGGCGTGACCAGTGCGATTGTCTTGCCCGGCGTTTCCAGCGTTTCGCGCATAATCATGGCGATGATATCGGCTTCTTCCTGTGCGGTGGCGCAATCAATGCGTGTTAATCCGTCAAGTGCCGCCGAAGACACATGCCCCGCGCGCAAATCGCGCCAGCGCTCGGTGGTGACGGCGGGGCGAAGCGCTTCACTCAGCCACGCCACACGTGCGCGATTGGCAGGTGCCAGACCTGCAACAGGCCAGTCAGAAACATCGCCGCGGTCAATCCCTGCCCGCGATAAAAGCGCGCGTATTTGTGCTTTGGGATGGTCCGCGTCAAGCAGCTGCCAGCTTTCTTCATCAAGATCGCGATCAAGGCCGGGCAACACAACACGCCCCTGTGGCAGACGCGCCACCAGACAAAGCAGATCCATGGCCGCAGGTGTTGAACCCGCCGTACCCGCCGCAATCACCTTGCCCGTGGGCGGGGATTTTTGCCAAGCCGCTGTTTGCGCCTTCATCAGGGCCACACGGCGTGCGGCTGCGTCCATCACATGGCGTTCTGCCAAAATGGCCGGCCAGTGTTCGGTGAGCACCTTGAGGAAATCAAGCGTCATCTGCCAGTGGCGCGCGTAAAGGTCAGGCACCAGACCTGCCAGCTTGTCAAAACCAAGGCCTTCGTTTTGCACATCATCAAGGAAACGACCAAGGGCAATCGCAAGCCCCGCCGCCTGATCAAACCCCTGCGCCGGATCACGGCGCTGCACCAGACGCGCCAGCAACAATTGGCGTTCAAGCGTGCCAAGGGCGGGCGGCAATGTCAGCGCCTCGGTCAAAGCGGCATCATCGGCAAATAACAGTGTCATGTCATCGGCATCAACGTCGCCAAGCGCTGTCATGCGCGGCAACAACAGGGCACGGCCATCTGTCAGACGTAAAAAAGATTCGCGCAGCGTACGACATGCCCGGCGGGTCGGCAGCAAGATGGTGTAATCGGATAAAGTCAGCGGATCGCCAGCGGTTTCGTGCAACAACCCAAGCGCCAGTGCATCAGCAAAAGCATAGCCGGATGGCACGCTTAAAAAGCTTGGGGTGTCTTTAAGGGCTGGCGTCATCAAGCCCGCGCTTCAGAGCGACGGCTTGCGCGGCGCGGCAGCCTTGCGGCTCAGCTCACTTTTTTTTTGAGCAGCGAGTGGACGGTCATTGCTTTCCGCTGCCAGCAGGGCGTTGGTTTTTTCAAGTGCCTCGGGCGTGCCCACATGATGCCAGCCACCTTTGTGGCGCAGGGCATAAAGACGGCCATTGTCTTCGGCCTTATGAAACAACTCAAGGAAGGAAAACGCGCCTTGTGGGCTGTTTTCAAACAGGCGTGGGTGCACAATGCGGGGGCCCGCAAAGATATAATTGGCGGCCTTATCCGTTTTTTTGCCAAAGGTTGGCTGATCGCTGCCCTCTGGCAGGTAATAATCGCCCTTGCCTGCATAGGCCGGCACATCTTTGGCCGGATGCAATAACAACAGCAAATCCATTTTGCTGGCATCCCAACGCTGGGCCAGCTCGGTCAGGGTGGCGGTGTCGCCATCTGTCCAGATCACATCGGCATTAAGCACATAAAAAGGCTCGTCACCAAAAAACGACAGGCCTTTTTTGACACCAGCACCGGTATCGAGCAAACCATCTTCGCGGCTGATGGTGATGCGTGGCAGTGGTTGTTTTTTCTGGCGTTCTTCCAGATGTTTTTCAATCATGTGACCAAGGTAGTGGACGTTGACCATGGCTTCTTCGACACCAGCGGCGGCCAGCGCATCAAGCGCGCGATCAAGCATGCTGATACCACCAACTTCCAGCAGTGGTTTGGGGCAGGTATCGGTCAGGGGGCGCATGCGCTCTCCCTTGCCGGCGGCCAGAACGAAAGCTTTTTTGGGAACGCGGGGAGCTGGCGTGGTCATACGTCTTGGTCCTTCTTCAGTCGTTCCAGTCGGCTTGGCCACCCCGTGCCAAAAGCAGTGAGGGTAACGATCCGGCCTGTGGGGTTATTTTCCGCAAAAGAGATGTTTATTTCTAGCCGATCGGCGGGCAAAAAGCCACCCAGACGCTCGGGCCATTCGACCAAAAGGGCAGCAAAACGGCGCCCCTCCTCCCAGCCTAATTCCAGAATATCGGCTTCGCGGGTCAGGCGGTATAAATCAAGGTGCCAAATGGGGGGGCTGAGGCCCTCATAGGCCTGCACAAGGGTAAAGGTGGGCGAGGGTACTTCGACCGC
>JBEIPH010000214.1:0-3184 GCA_040377115.1 Micavibrio sp.
GCGCAAACAGCCGCGCCCTTTATTGATGCAGCCCAAGGACACCTTGGTGCTGACGCAGCCGCAGCAAATCTGAGCGACCAGATTTTGCGCCGTCTTTCAACGCCAAATGGTTTTTCGCTTGAAGGCTTGTCAGGGGTGATTGACAACGGTCTGCCCGACCTGTCGCCGCCCACCGGTATGATGAACGGCGGTGCTTCTGCCTATCCCGTGGTGCCCTGATGCTGCGTGCTCTTTGGTTTTTGCTGAAACTCGGGTTGCTGCTGGCAGGTGTGCTGTGGCTGGCGGGGCATTTTGGTGGTGCTGCCAACGACGGGCGTGTTGAAATCGTCTGGCAAGGCTATCTGATCGAAACCAAGCCTGCCGTGCTGATTGCAGGCCTTGCCCTGCTGTTGCTGGTCTGGACCTTTGTTTATCGTTTTTGGCGCGTGTTGGTTGAACTGCCCACGCGTCTTGGCAAAAGATATGATGCCCATGCCCGCGAAGATGCCTATCGCGCGCTGACCCGCGGGTTGGTGGCGGTTGCTGCTGGTGACGCCACCCGCGCCAAGAAAATGGCCCTGCGCGCACAAAAAGTTTTACCCGAAGCCCCGCTGACAAGGCTTTTGACCGCACAAACAGCGTTGCTTGAAGGTGACGTACCGCGTGCGCGGCGTGGCTTTCAGGAATTGCTGGATGATCCGGAAGGGGCCTTTTTCGGTGTGCGTGGCTTGCTTAACGAAGCGCTTGAACAGCGCCAGTACGGCGAGGCGATCACTTATCTGCGTCAGGCCGACCGTCTGCAGCCCAAACGCCCGTGGGTTTTACGCAGCCTGCTTGATGCCGAGGTAAAAAACCGTGACTGGGTGGGGGCGCATCAAACCTTGCGCCGCTTGCACCGTCTGCGCGCGATGGAAGACAAAGCCGTGGTGCGTGCGCGTCAGGTGATCTGGCTGGCACAGGCAATTGATATTGCAGCGGATGAAAATCTGCCGCCCAAATCACGTCTGGCAGAAGCGCAGCGTTTTGCGCTGGCGGCCTATCGTCTGGACACGCATTTTACACCTGCGGTGCTGGTATTGGCGGATTGTTATGTGCGTTCAGATAAACGCTATGCTGCCCTTAAAATCATCAACCGTGGCTGGGAAGACGCCCCCCACCCGCAACTGATGGCTCTGTGGAAACGTCTGGCGCCAGCGTCAAAGAAAATGGCAACGCCGCTGGATGTGGCCAAGGCTGCGGCTGACTGGGTTGGTCAATTGGCCAATTTGCGCCCCGAACACCGCGACAGCCAGCGTGCGCTGGGCTTGGCCCTGCTTGAGGCACGTGATGCCCGCCGTGCGCGCCCGTTGCTCGAGGCCGCGGGTGAATACCGCGCGCTTGCCACGCTAGAAGAAAACGAAGGTATGGATAAAGATGCCGCACGCCGCTGGCTGGAAAAAGCGGCTGAAACCCTGCCGGCAAACCAGTGGGTGTGCAGCCATTGCGGGCATGCGCAGGCAGACTGGCAGCCGCTGTGCGAGCCGTGTGATAGTTTTGACAGCTTTGACTGGCGTCAACCCGGCGGCAGCACGCTGGTGCGTCTGGCAAGCCCGATGGCGGCCAGCATCGATATCCTCAGCCCGCCGCGGTAAGCAGATTTTCCGCACGGCGCGTTTTTTTCTCACGCGGGGCTTTTGGAATAGTGATTTTGATAAACCCGCGCTCGACCACCACCTTGTGGTATTCGTCGTAATGCGGTTCGCACATGGTGCGCATATCTTCCTGAATTTCGCTCAAACGCGTCAGGCTCGCCGGGCTCATGCCCGCGCGGCTGTTAACAGCTTTCATCTTGGTATCACTCCCTCTAACTCACACACACATCCGGCTTGATTGGCCGGTATTGGTTATTAGTCTTTTGTGGTCTCCCAAAACCGAGGTGACTGTATGACGAAACATTCATCATGCTCAAGTGCTAAAATATATAATTTTATTGCGAAGTTTTTTCCACATTCACAGACCACTACGTATTGTGGGTCAGGGCCGCGCGGGCACAATTAGCAAGGCTGCAGATTAAATTCTTTTGGCGATTGGCGCGTAAAGCAACAGCCCGGCAAGGAACCCGCCGATATGCGCGGTCCATGCAATATCGGCATCTTCGCCCCGCATGCCAAAAAATCCAAAGAACAGCGAAACGCCAATCCACACCGCGATAAAGGGAAACAGCTGTTTCAGGCGTGCACTGCGTCCGGCGTATGGATCTTGATGGGCAAACATCATCATCAGCACAGCACCAAACAAACCGCTGATACCGCCCGAGGCACCGATCAATCCGCGCAGCGCGTCAGGATAAAACAACACGTGGAAAAACGCGCCGGCAATACCGCTTAAAACGAATAAAACCAGCAAAACACGTGGTCCCGCATGGCGTTCCAGCCCCGCGCCAAAGGCCATCAACATGCCAAGGTTCATGAGCAAGTGCAGCCAGCTGCCGTGTAACAACATATGCAGTATGGGCGAGGTGATGGCAGCGGCATCAAACACCATGCCGCCTGTATAGCGTGCGGGCACAAAGCTGCCGTATTCGTAAAGTGGCGCCACCAAGGCATCAGGGGCGTATTGCTGCACCAGAAAAACACCAACCAGCAGCAAGCTCATCTTTTTGACAACGGGGGGCAGGCTGACCATCGGCTCGCTTGCCGGCTTTGCATCGTTGGCGGCGGCCAGCTTGCGCGCACGCGCGGCCTCGATGTTGCGGATATTGTCGTTATGATCGTCGTTGTTTGTCATAGCTTTTGAATAATCACGTTTTTGGCGGGGGTTGTTTGCCGGGCTTGGCGTGGGGTACAGTATGCGCAGCCGCCCCGTAAATTGCAATTTACCTCTTGTGCGGCCTTTTTCACGAACTTTTGATGGATACCCAGATCATGACCAAGCCACATCTGCCCAACAACCTTGATGCCCATTTCATGCCCTTTACAGCGCAAAAATCCTTCAAGCGCAAACCGCGCCTGCTGGCCGGTGCCAAGGGTATGTATTATTACGACGAAAACGGGCGCGAGATGATAGACGCCAGTGCAGGCCTGTGGTGTGTGAACGCGGGTCACAGCCATCCCAAAATTGTCAGCGCCATTCAGAAACAAGCGGGCGAGCTTGACTATGCCCCCAATTTTTCCTTTGGCCACCCGCTGGCCTTTCAGGCGGCGGCCACGCTTTGTGCTGAAATGCC
>JBEIPH010000016.1:0-9698 GCA_040377115.1 Micavibrio sp.
AATTTTAATCACGCCACCACGGGCCGCAGATCAACCGGTGCGCTTTATTCAGCCGCCGAGCTAAACGCTGTTGAAGGCGCGCTGACGCGTCGTGGGTTTGAACATACAAGTGACGATGCAAATCTGGGTGTGCGCATTTACAAACGCCCTGATGGGGCCTGTGCCACAATTTATCTGGATGAGCTGAAGTGCGACCCTATCAACTGCGGCATCATGTTTGTGACAGGTATGAAAGAAGTGCCATCAAAGGGCACAACCGTGGCGGCCTATGCACGCGAAGTAACGCCGGGGATTAAAGGTGCTATTCGCGCAGCCCTCGCGCCGTTTTTTCCCAAGAAATAAATCAGCTGTAAAATTTAGCTCGTGCGGTTTAGCCGCAGAATTTAGCGCCTGCGGTTTAGCCGCAAAACTTAGCCTTATGCATCATCACCTTGAGCAAGGCGTGTTCAAGGCTGCGGTGATTGGCAGACGCCGCAACGTCGCGCGCTGTCATGCCACGTGAATCTTCGGCAAAGACATCACCACCCGCGGCAATCAGCAGGCCAGCCATGCGGGCATCGCCTTTTTCTGCGGCGCGATGAAGGGCGGTGCGTTTTTGCAGGGCATCGCAAAGATTGGCGCGTGCGCCTTTTTGCAAGAGCAGGCGAACCGTATCAACGCTGCCCGCGTCAACGGCCAGCATCAGGGCGGTGGTGCCAAGCGGGGCGATGGCAGCGTCAATGGCAGCGCCGTGGTTGATGAGCACGGCCAGTGTTGCGCTTTGCCCGTTGCGGGCGGCTTCGTGTACGGGGCGGCTGCCGTCAGCGCCAAGAATATTTACATCGGCACCATCACCCAGCAGCAGGTCGAGCGTGAGGCTGTCGCCCTCGCGCGCCATGGTGTGCAGAAAGCTTTCGCCCAGATGCGAGGGGCGCATCGCACGGCGGAGATTGTCGAGAATATTGTCAGTGGCAAGATTGAAGTTATAGGCGATCAGATCGGTGGTGATCGATGGTGCTGTCATGTGGTACCTCCGGAAAAGGAATGACCGAGTAGGCGTAGTGACAACTAGATTTGGTAGGTAGCCCCAGTATACACCACTAGATGGTGAATTTTTTATTAACGTGCGTTTTTTTATTCAGGTGATTCGGAAAGCGGCTCTGTGCCTTGTTTTTTCAACGCGCACTGTTTTCCATAGTGTATTTAGGGAGAATGATGATCACGTAAAGACAGACTTTTTTGGTTGATCTGACGGTTGTTATCTTGACGCTGTTACGAATCTGGTAGATGCTCACACCCAGACTTATGGACAAAAGCTTTTTCCAAAAAACCAGAAAAGGATGACTGATATGAACATGCCAGATCCAGACAAAATCTTTCAGGCGATTGAGCGCGTGAAGCAGATTCAGCAAGACGCAGCTGCCAAGCCTTCTTCGGCTCAGCGCGAATTCCAAAAAATTGCCGACATCTACGGCAAGCTGGTCGACAAGCTTCTGGCGATTGATCCATCAACCAAACCAAACCCAGCCCGTCTGATCATGGACCTTGGTCCTTCCCTGCTGACCCTGCAATTCACCATGCAGAGCATCAAGGCAAAAGCGGAAAAAGATCCGGCCGTTGCAGAAGTTCTGCGCCAGATGTCACAAGATATCCAAGATGAAATGAAGCCAATCATCGACCAACTGGGCGGTGCGCTGCCTGGTGGTTTCAACTTCCCCGGTATGGGCGATCTGGGTGATTTCGGCCGCAAAGCAGATGATGATCTGTTCCCGCCGCTGCCACCCAAAAAAGACACGCCACCAAAAGGCAACCCCGGCAAACCACCTAAAGGTGGCGATTTCGATCTCTAAGATCTGAAAGCGGATACAAAATAAGAAAAGCCCCCGTCCTTTATGGCGGGGGCTTTTTCTTTGTCAGGTGTGAAATTCTAGCGCACGATGCCGCGCACCTTGGCCAGTTCTGCGCGCAGACGTGTGGTGGTCTGCTCGAGGTTTTCAAGGCTTTGCTGACCTGTTTCAAGATGGCGGTCAATATCGTTGCTTTCGCCAGCCGCCACGGCAAGTTTAAAGGCGGCGACTTCGAGGCGTTCGTCGGCAATGCGCAAAATACCCTCAACTTCGCGCGCAGAACTTTCGCTCACAACCTTGCCGCGTGCGTGGGCGGTGCGGAAGGCATCAATAAAGTTGCCGGCCTCTTTAACGCGCTCCTCGGCATTGCGGCGCTGGATGGAAAAAGCCCTCATCGCGTCGGATGTGGGCGAAACAGTGACGGTTTCGCTCATATGGTTGGTTCCCTCAGACTAAAGTGTTCCCTCAAATTTACCCTAACAGGATTTGGTTAATAGCCTGTTAATATTTGCTTCAATTGCAGGCAATCAAAAGCTTGTCGTTCAATAAACGACGGTAATATAATGAAAGAATGAAATCTGCACGTGGCAACGTCATTTTTATCGTTCTGATCGGCATCGCGCTCTTTGCCGCCTTGTCTTTTGCTGTGACGCGTTCAGGCAGTGGCAAGGGCGGGATGGACAGGGAAAAAGTGGCCCTTGCCGCAGGTGAAATCAGCCGCTATTTCGCCTTGATCGAAGAAGAAGCCACGCGCTTGATGAGTGTGAATGGTTGCAAGCTTGAAAACCTTGACTGGCGCAATAACCATTGGAAGCGCAGTGACGGCGGCCCCTCGTGGGGTATTTTGCACAACCCGCAGGTTTATCGTGAAGGCTGCGCGGTTTTTTCAGACTATGGCGGCCGCGTGCCATCAGCCGTAGATTTCTCCATGTACGTTTATCCTGGTTTTGATGACGGCCCTGGCTGGCGTGTCAAAGGCGGGCATATGTTGGCGGTATGGGTAAACAAAACGGGTGTGGGCACCTCAAAAGACGATATCGCGATTGAACTGCGCGGTATCCAACATGAGATCTGCGCCTATCTGCTTAATCCCAAAACCAGGCCTGCGTTGCCTGATGAGGCCTATGATAATCACGGTGCCAATCTGGATCCAGCACCCTATCAACCCATAAACCCGATTGATGAGCCAGCGAACGTAGCCAGTAATTTTTATGTGCATAAAGGTATTGCCACCAACCCAAGCTGCTATGTGGGCGGTATTGTGGTTGCGCGCTAAAAAATTCAGGGCTTTTTGAATTTAAGACGCGCGCGTTCTTCGGCTTCTTGTTCCATCATCCATTGACGAATACGGCGTTCGGCCATTTGCTCGGCACTGTCTGCGCGTCTGTTGCCCGGTGGGTACCATATGGGGCTGGTGTCTTTGTGCGGCTTTAATTCCGACAGCGGCGATTTTTTCGGGGCGGCGGTATTAAAAAAAGCAGTGACGCTGTCATCAATCACGCGCCGGCTATCGGGCGGTGTTTGGGGCTTTTCTGCTGTTGTTTTGGGACGCGACCACGGAAAACGCATGTCCTGAGTATAGGGGCTGTATGGGACAAAGAAAAGACCATCAAAAACGATAAGAAAGTCTTCAGAAACGATGCCAGCCGCGCAGTTTTGCATAGAGGGTGAGGGCCGCCATCAAATTGGCGCGCGAGGTGCCAGAGCGCACACGGCGGTCACGGTCAAGCGCGGTGCAGGAAATACCAAAGCATAAAATATCAATGACCATGGAGTGGCTGATTTTTTCTCTGGCGCAGGCCGTGGTCCAATCAATATAAGGGCCAGCCAAAAGGGTGTGGCCATCCCCGCCTGCATGGCGGCCGCCGGGCAGGCGTTGCCAGTCGCTGCTGGCAAAACCCATGCCGCGGTTAAGCTGCTCGAAAGTTCTTGATATTTCGGCTGCGGCCTTTTGCTGCAAATCATCGAGTGAATCCCACAATCTGGCGTCAACAATGCGGCGCTGGCAAACCGTTTCGCTGCGCCCGCCTTGTGTGGCAAGGCGTATGGTTTGTGTGGGGGCGTGGCGTTCTTGCAGATCGTGCGGGGTTGTTTCGTCGGTGTTTTTGCCTGATGCTGCGCGTGTCTGCCACTGGGGTTGCCAGTCGCGCCACGGGTCGCTCAGCTCGGCTGCTGGCCGTGCGTTCTTTTTTGATTTGCTGTTGAGGGCCTTTGTTTTGGGCGGTTTTTCAAGCGTGTCTTTCATGTCAGATCCTTTGACAGCAGAGAATTGTTAACCCCGATGCGCAGATGTGTTGCCTGCTGCAGACGGGCGCGGCGGGCGGCAATAACCTCGGGGCTGTCGGCAGCCGTTGGTGCGGTTGGTCTGGGCGGCGTTGGTGGTGGCGGCTTATTGATGGTTTTGCGCTGCCGGTGGGCGCGCACCCGCGTTGTTGATGTTGACTGGTGGCGCAGCCAGTCGGGGATGGCGCCGCTTTTATCGATGCGCTTTTTGCGTGTGAGGGCTGAAATAGCGGCGGAGATTTGTTCAGGCGTCAGGTCAAGCAACAGGGCAAGCGCGTCGTGATCAACGGCATTGATGGTGCCAGCCGGAACCTGTTGGCCCGCATGATCCAGCAGCGCCAACCACAGGGCCAGCATGTCGGCGCGTTTGAGGTTTGCATGGCGTGCCGCAACGGCCAGTGTGACATCGCCGCTGATGCCGTGTGGAATGCGGAACCATTTCCGGCGTGACGTTGGGTGGCGCGGCATGGGTGTTTATCCTCCTGCTTGGGTCTTTGATCGCTTGGAATCGGCTACACAAAGATATTGCGATATACGCAACTAAAAGTCCAATTGAATTTTATTTTTCGCAATAATACACAATAAACATTTAAAACAATGACATAAAATTTCGAATATGCTGTTGTCAAAAAATTGCGTTTTTATCATTTACCTGTTTGATGTATGCTGCATACATGATGACAAAAATTCACGACAAAATTCGCCACGTTCTTGAAACCACCCCTGGTCTGACCCAGCGCGGCCTGGCCGAGCGCATGGGCCTTAACCCCGCTGCGGTTAATCGGATGCTCTATGGTCGGCGCAATATCATGGCCGATGAAATTCCGGTCATCGAAGATTATCTGGGCGTGACGCTGGATATGCGCGCAGCGCCATCTGCGCAAATTAACACCACCGCACGTGCCACCCGCCCACGCGGATTTTCGGATGCGGGGGTGCAGGCGGTGTTGTCACCCGAGATGCCAGCAGCACTGCCGCCAGTGCCGGTGTTTGCCGCGCGACGTGGCGGTGAAATCATTGATTGGGCGCCGCGCCATCCGTTGCAAGTGGGCGTGCGCGATGCTTATGCGCTTTTTGTGCGTGAAGATGACATGCAGCCACGGTATTTTCGTGGGGAAACAGTGTATGTGCACCCCAGCCGCCCACCGATGAGTGGGGCTGATTGTGTGATTGAAATGAAAGATGGCCGCGTGCTGCTGCGCCGCTTGGCGCTTAAAACAGCGGATGCCATCACAGTGCAACAGTTTCATCCTGCCAAACTGGCAGAGATAGAAACAGCCCTGATTGATGGAGTTTACGCCATTATCGGGCGCGGCTGAACCGATTAGAAACGATTGCTGTTGTGTTGTTGGCGGGCAGCTGTGCGGCGCGCGGCGGCGGCTTGGCGTTCTGCACTCATACCGCCAGAAGCTGCATCAGCGGCCTTGTTGAGGTCAGCGGTAATGCTGGCATTGCCATCCAATGTACGCGCTGGTGTACCTTCAAGCTGCTTGGGTGCGTCTTGGGTGTTGGCTGATTTCTTGCCAAATGGACGCCAGCGCAAAGGGGCGGTGATCACGCGGCCTGTTGCGGCAAGGCCGTTGCCAATTGAGGCACCAATGCGCTTGAGCAGCGGCGGGCGGCTTTTCTTTTCAACCCATTTTTGTTTGGCGTCGCTCATGTGGCGGCTGACCGTCAGGGAGCGGTTAAGATCTTTGTAGCTGCGCCACGCCATGAAACCGGCGACAAGACCAGCGCCACCAGCCACAAACGGGCCAAGGGTCATCAGGAAGGGGATGGCGGCCATCGCGGGTGTGGTGGCGATGAAATAGGCGGCACCCATGCCGGCAGCTGAAACGCCCGTGCGTTTTATAAATCCCTGTGCCTTGCGCTTGTCAGCAGGGGCAGAGAAGGTTTTGATCAGGGCAACGCTGCGGTTGCGAAAACGCCAGAAACGGCCGGGTTGTTGTGACATGGGAATCTTGCCTCGTAAAAGTTTGAAACGAATGCTGTTGAGATTAAAGGGGAATCATTATTATGTCAAGCAAAGAGCGATGATCTAACCCATTGATCTAAAATAACTTAACAGTGTTAGCATAAAAAAATCCCCCGGTTTTAAGGCCGGGGGATTTTTTGTGTGTGCTTAAAGCGATCAGGTGCGTGGCTTGGCAACGCGCTTGGTTGCAGCCTTTGCAACAGCAGCAGCGGCAACACCAACGGCCGAGCCGGATTTGTTGTCGTTGCTGGTGGCAACAGCCTTGTCAGCGATGATAACAGGGGCGAAATCGGCACCCAGTTTGTCGATGACCAGCTTAACGGCGCCTTTTTTGGCGACTTCAGCGATCAGGCTTTCGCGGTTCATCATCAGCCATTTGCCAAGCGGGTTGCCCACTTGCTCGCGGACGGTTTTGCGCAACGGGCGTGCACCCATGGCGCGGTCGTAACCGTCTTTGCAAAGCTTTTCGCGGGCTTCCTTGGAAACTTCGATGGTGACGCCTTTGATGTCGGCACCTTCCGAAGAAGAAACGCGCTGGCTGACTTTTTCGATCTCGCGATCGATCAGCTTGCCAACAACTTCAGGCTTGAGCGGCAGGAAGGTAACAAAGCCACCCAGTTCTTCGATACGGTTGATCATCTCAGGGCGGAAGAACTTCTTGCGCTCTTTTTTGTACACACCTTCAAGCTCACCTTCTGTTTTGGCAGCAGCATCAAGAGCAGCAGCTTTACCAAAGGCCATCATGCCGTTGCCTTCCAAGAGGGCCATGGCTTCTTTGGCACCGAGGTTGGTTGTCATGATGATGATGGTGTTGTTGAACAACACGGTGTTGCCTTTGTTATCCTTGGTGCGGCCATCGTTGAGGATGGGCAGCAGGATATTGAAGATATCCGGGTGCGCCTTTTCGATTTCATCAAACAGGATGATCTGGAAGGGACGCTGGCGGACTTTTTCGGTCAGGCCGGGTTCAGCTGAATCAAAGCCAACAAAGCCGGGAGGGGCGCCGATCAGACGGCTAACCGTGTGCTTGTCGGAGTATTCAGACATGTTGAACTGCGAGATGGCGTTTTCGTCATCAAACAGGAAACGGCCCAGCTCTTTGCAAAGCTCGGTTTTGCCAACGCCGGTTGGGCCCTGGAACACGAAAGCACCCCAAGGCTGGTTTGGATCTGCCAGACCCGAGCGGGCACCGATCAGACCATCAACAACCTTTTGGATACCAGGCTGGCCGAGGATTTTCTCGGGCAGGACCTTTTCCATCTCAAGGAAGCGTGCGCTGTCATCCTGGCTGAGGAACTTGATGCTCAGTTTGGTCAGCTGGGAAACAGCAGAGATGATGTCCTGACGCTCAATCACGTCACTGCCACGGAAACGCGCAGCAGCAGCGGCTGTATCAAGCACCTTTTCGCCTTTGCGGGGCTGGGCTTGATCTGGCGAGTAACGGCTGGAGATATTAACCAGGTATTCCATCTCTGACGCAGTCAGATCCTGCGTCATGCCGTGGTGTTCCTTGATCAGGGGCCACAGGGTGTTGAGGATGTGAAGCGTTACATCTTTTTTCGGCTCGTTGATCACCAGCTGTTCAAAACGGCTGGCAAGTGCTGGGTCTTTTTCGATGTGTTGACGGTATTCGTCTTCGGTCGTTGTACCCATCACGGCAATACCGGGAGAGGTCAGGAACGGCTTCATCATGTTACCAGCGTTGGTACCGCCTTCGGCTTTACCGGCTGTCAGCTGGCTTTGGATTTCATCCAGCGCCAGAATGATGCGGCGACCGCGGAAGTATCCGCCACGCTCTTGCAGGCCGTCGATCAGCGGTTTCAGTTTTTCTTCAAACTGGCCGCGGAATTTCGCACCGGCGTTCATGGCTTCCAGATCCACCGTCATCACGCGGGCACCTTCAAGGCTTGGCGGAACGTTGCGGCCTTCGGCGATGCGCTGAGCAACGGCGCTGAACATCGCGGTTTTACCAGCACCGGCAGGACCGGTGAAGCACAGGCTGGCCTGTTTGCGGCGGGTCAGAACCTTGATGGCCTGATCGGTTTCTTCGTCGCGACCAACAACGGGGTCCAGACGGCCACTTTCGGCTTCGCCTGTCAGGTCACGGCAATAGGTTTTGAGGACGGTTTCAATCGCAGCATCGGGTACACGGTATTTCACTGGCGCCTTGCTTGTTGAGGGGGTTGTTTTGGGTTGGGTGGTTGTTGGCTGGGTTGCTTTGCTGAAAGCATCACCGATGGATGGGTTTTCCATCTCGGTGCCGCCTTCGCGGCCTTCCATGGCCAAACGCGCGATGATGGCAGCGCCGTCATGCTGTGGTGGGAAGGTCAGGTTGCTGTACAGGCTGTCCTTGACGAGGAATTTAGCAGGCTCGCGGATCAGGGCTGGATCATCAGACGGGATTTGCTCGATGTACTTTTTGGGGAAGTCGGTGTTAAAGCCGGCTTCTTTCAGTTTGTCGGCAGCGCCCTGGGTGATGGCGAATTCAACGCTCACACCTTCATCCATGGCGTCTGGTTTGAAGGTAACGCCGAGTTTGTAGGAAACTTCCTGATACTTGATGTTTTTCGGCTTGCCGGTGTCGTCAGTGGTGATCTGGTACATCATCGCCATGGCGAATTTGTCGCCGGCTTCTTTGCTGATTTGAACATCGTCGTCAAAAGCGTAGATTACTTCGTTTGGCTTGAAGCTTGCCTCGCGCTCATCGGCACCAAATACCTCGACCTTGCGGGGTGTGCCATCCATGAACATCACGGCATATTGACGACCATTTTTGGCGTCGAGCAAATAACGTATGCCGTGGAAACCGTTGTCGTTGTCGTAGCTCATGGATCAAGACTCCTCGAGGTGGTGAAAAAGATCAGGTTTACCGCCCACTGTGGAAGGGCCTGAGCTCATCGCGTTTTTTGTTTTTGACGTTTGCATAAGCTACTAGGACGCTATGGCAGCAGCAAGGTAAAATTACAGAAAGAAGGTACTTGTCGTAACTTTTCGCCAGAAAGTTTTCGTTTTTTATAATATAGTTTTAAAAAGGCATTTAATATGAAAAATAATCATGTAATATAATTACCAACAAACCAAATGAGCCAGAAGACAAAAAGAGGCTGCGCGGGGAATCGTTGGCCATGAATGTTACAAGTGCCTGCGGCAGTGTTATCGACTCGCTTTTTGCACTTAAAACATCAGATGTTCACGCCGCTGTGGCGGGCAGCATTTTGCCAAGTTTTGCGCCACCCACAAGGTGTATGTGCAGGTGGGGTACTTCTTGTCCGCCGTTGATGCCGCAATTGCTGATGGCGCGGTATCCTTGGGCGGCAAGGCCGGTCATAGCGGCAACCTCGCCAATCGCGCGCAGATAATCTTGCATTTCATCTGCGCTGGCACGGGCGCAAAAATCGCTCATATCGATATAGGCCCCTTTGGGGATGACCAGCACATGCACGGGGGCCTGTGGCGCGATGTCATGAAACGCCAGACTGTGCGCGGTTTCGTGAACTTTTTTGCACGGGATTTCGCCGCGCAAAATACGGGCGAAAATATTGTTGGTGTCGTATGTGGTGGTCATGGCGCGTCCCCTTTTTCTGGGGCGATTTTATCGGTAGATCGTTGCAAAG
>JBEIPH010000171.1:0-3910 GCA_040377115.1 Micavibrio sp.
CGCGTGGAAAGCTCGGTATCAAACAGCGGCTTTGTAAGGCGATTAGCCGCGAGCTTTTCGCGCAAGGCAGATAGCCGCGCAGGTGCGCGGGCCAGATCAATCGCGGTTTGTTTATAAGCCGCCAGATCAGCTACGATCAACTCAGGCATATCAACCGCCGTCAGCAAACTTGAAGCCACCCGCCCCGCAAAGGTATTGCCCGGACACGTCAGCACAGGCAGCCCCGCCCACAGCGCATCAGATGCGGTGGTATGCGCATTACATGGCAGGTTATCAAGAAACAGATCCGCCGCAGACAACCGTGCCAGATGATCTTCCAGCTTTATTTTTGGCGCAAATATCAGCCGCGCGGCATCAACACCGCGCACCTCCGCTTCGCGCCGCAGATTAGCGCTTGCAACATCATTGCCGGTAAACAGCCACAACACCGCATCGGGCACGGATTTAAGGATGTCCATCCAGACATCAAAAACTTCGGGCGTGATTTTGTAATTGTTATTAAAACTACAGAAAACAAAGGCGTTTTCTGGCAGGCCCAGTGCAGCGCGTGTTGGCCTTGGTTCGGCAATTTTACGGGCACGGTCGTTGACCTGATAGCTGTCTGGCAGCCAGATCACCTTCTCGGAAAAAATGCGGGGCAATTTCAGTGGGCAGCACACGGCGGTCCGCCACGATATAATCGATATAGGGCGATGCCATGGTGCCCGGATATCCGATATAGCTTACCTGTAGGGGTGCTGGCCTGCGTGCCACGATGTTTGGGCGTGCTTCTTGTGTGAAACCTTTGAGGTCAACCGCAATATCAATTTCTTTTTCACGCATCAGGGCGGCAACGTCTGCATCGCTCATGCGGCTGACATCGATGAAATGATCAAAAGAAGCGACAAGCCTTGCGCGCAGATCACTGCCGTCATCCTGCCCGTATGAAAAGGCATAGGTTTCAAAGCGTGATTTATCATGCGCCTCGAACATCCCTGCCATCAGATAGGCGGTGGCATGCCGGTGCAAATCGGCCGACAAATACCCGATGCGGATTTTATCGTGTTTATACTTCTCACCCTGCCAGACAGCGGGCAGCGGTGGATAGCGCTCTACTGCATAGGCCTGCGTACAATCAAACTGGTCTTTGGCCGTGGCGGGCAATGCCACCAGCGGAAAAGGCGACGTCACCTTGCGCCCGGCGCGCAGCCCTTCTAGCAACTGACCCGTGTCACCCCAGGCAGTCCAGTCACAGCTTTGCATTTTCAGGTGCAATCGAAGGCCGGCCAGATTGGGATAATTCGGGTCAAGCGCATAGGCGCGGTCGTAATCAGCCACCGCATCGGCGATATGATTAAGCGCATGAAACGCACCGCCACGGTAAACAAGCGCACCGACATGCTTGGCATCAATTGCCAGCGCGTTGTTATAACTCTCAACAGCGGCGTCATAACGGCGCAACTGCTGTAACAAATTGCCAAGATTAACATGGCCGCCGATGTCATGTGGCTTAAGCGCGATGGCGGCGGCGTAACTTTCAAGTGCCTCGGGTAATTGCATGCGTGCTTGCTGGATCACGCCACGGTTAAGCAAAGCTTCGGCATGTTTGGGGTTGGCGGCCAAAACGGCTTGATACCCCGACAGGGCTTCATCCATGCGGTTTTCTTTTTGCAGCAGAAAGGCGCGTGAAAAAATCGCCTCGGTCATTTTCGGGCTGACAGCCAGTAAAGCATCATAACAGGCAAGTGATTGTGCTGTTTGGCCGTTTTCTTCCAGTGCCTTGGCACGGTTCATCAGGGCCTCGGTATTCTTGGCGTCTAGCGTCAGGGCAAGGTCATAACAGCCAATCGCCTCGGCTGCGCGTTTCATGTCGCGCAGGACGTTGCCCTTGTTGACCAAAGCTTCGATATGACGCGGGTTAATCGCAAGGGCGGCATCAAACCCAGCAAGCGCATCGTCAAAGCGGCCGAGATCACGCAGAGCGCTGGCACGATTATTAATCCAGCCACCCTCGTTTGGCTGCACGGTCAGGGCGCGGTCATAGGCTGCGACACACTCATCAAGCCGTTTGGCCATTTGCAGCGCCAGTGCCTTGCGGCCATAGGCGTCTGCATAATCTGGCTTGAGCGCAATTATTTTTTCGAATTTCTCAATTGCCTCGTCATATCGACTGGTTGCAATCAGGGCCGCGCCCAGATTGCTGAGTGCTGGTACTGAATTTGGCTGCATACGCAAAGCGGCCTGTAAGCGTGGCACGGCAAGCTCTGGTTGGCCTTGCTGTATATGCACCATGCCCAGCAAATGGAGCAGATCGAAATTTTTTGAATCCGTTTTAAGGAGCGATTTGTAAATCTCGCCCGCCTCGTTGACAGCGCCCTGTTTGTGCAAGGCGATGGCACGCTGTAATTCGACCTGACGTTTGTTTGGTGACTGTGTCATCCAGCTCCCCTGTTCCCCGATATTACTAGAGCTAACAGGCAATCGGCAAGGAGCGTCCGCATTTTAAGAGATTGAATAATATGGATAAATTTGCGGTTGACATGTGTTATGTATAACATTATTATGCAAACACACTTTTCATCATGACCCATTTCAACAGGAAGCACCCCATGTCATCCAACGATAACAAAAGCAAACTCGCCACCGCATTAGGCAACAAAAACGCCCTCGTCGCACAGGGCGGCGCCAGCAAAGGTGCCGGGCTTTCTGGTGCGTTGGCACGCCGTGACGGTACTGCGCCTGCGTTGGCAACCCAAGGCCCCCAAGGTGCTTCGATTGATGCCGTGCGCCGCGCAGTGTCTATCAGCACGGCCAGCGCCAACACCGCTTATAACGATGCCGCCCGCGCGCGCGAACATCTCAGCGGTATTTGCTTTGTGATTGATGCCACCGGCAGCCGCCAGCACAGCTGGCAACAGGCACAGCGCACACAGGCTGAAATGTTTGATGCGGTTAAATCAGCTGGCAATTTAAAACTCAGCATTGTTTGCCACCGTGGCAATCGTGTTAGCGATCTTGGTACTTTTGCAACACCCGCCGATGCCAAGCGCAGCATGGCTGCTGTTTCATGCGAGGCCGGCAATACCGAGATCATCGGCTCGCTTAAAGCAGCCATGGGCAAAAAACCATCCACAATTATTATGATTGGCGATTGCTTTGAGGAAAACTTTGGTGACCTGCAACAAGTCTGCAGCAAACTGGCCGCAGAACAAATCCGCGTTTACGCCTTTGTCGAAGGCAACGACCCCAACGGCCAACACGCCTATAAAATGGCAGCCGATTTGACAGGCGGTATTTTCCAACCCTTTGGCAGCGGCCTTGATCTCAGCGACCTTTGCGTTGCAGCCGCCGTGTTTGACGTTGGTGGTCAGCAGGCGTTTGATAAACTTATCGCCAGCGGCCATGCCGGCGCCAAAGCGCTTGAACATCAGGTAAAACGTCTGGGTGGCCCCGGCCCGAAACTGCTGAAATAAGGCAAGCGCACCATGTCAGATACCGAACAGCAGGAAGATAATTCAGGCCAAGACAAGCAGGTTAAGCTTTTCGAGAAAATGTTCCGCTTGATGGACAGCTCGACCGAGGCTGAAGCCGAAGCGGCATTCCGCAAGGCACGCAACTTGCTGCCGCAAATTGGCCTGACGTTTGGTGACCTGCTGGAGATGATCGACAGCGCAACCGCTAGTGCCGATGCAGACGAGCTGCGCGCTCTGGTCGAGCAATATCAACACGCCAACGACCAACTGAAAACAGCCGAAGAAATCCTGCTGCAGGAAAACGAGCGCCTGAACCTGCTGCTGCGCAATTTCCGCGATGCCAAAGTGGCGTCAACGAAACTGAGCATTCGCGAAGTTCGCAACAGTGTGCGTGATAATGCCAAAAGCTTTATCAAGGCAGCTGAAATCGTTGCCAAGCTTGATACGCCAGCAACACC
>JBEIPH010000005.1:0-12521 GCA_040377115.1 Micavibrio sp.
ATCGTCATCAGCATACGGCGCACATCGGCGTGTTCGATAATCGCCACACGCTTGCCGGATTTGTCGCCGATTTTTGTCGATTGCACGCGGTCTTTGGCATAGGCAAGGGCATGCTGATACGCCGCCTCGCAAATCGCCACACCCTGAAGCCCCACGCCGATACGGGCGTTGTTCATCATGGTGAACATATTCTTCAGCCCCTCGCCCGGTTTGCCGACCAAATAGGCAACCGCACCGGTTTTTTCGCCATACTGCATGACACAGGTGGGGGATGCGTGGATGCCCAGTTTATGTTCGAGCGATACCGGGCCAACGTCATTGCGCGCCCCAATGCTGCCATCGGCATTCAGGATAAATTTAGGCACAATAAACAGGCCTAAACCGTCGTTACCCTCGGGCAGGCCATCAATACGGGCCAGCACCAAATGGATGATATTGGGCGTGAAGTCATGATCACCCCAGGTGATATAAATCTTTTGACCCTTCATCAGATAATGATCGCCGCTTTGTTTGGCAACGGTGCGAATGGCGGCAAGGTCTGTACCTGCCTGTGGTTCGGTCAGGTGCATGGTGCCTGTCCACTCGCCACTGATCATTTTTTCAAGATAGAGTTTTTTCTGCTCCGGCGTGCCGTATTGCTCAACCGCTTCGATGGCGGCTTGTGTCAGCAATGGGCAAAGGCTAAGTGCAAGGTTTGCCCCCTGCCACATTTCATTCACCGCCATACCCAATACCCACGGCAGACCTTGACCACCATGATCAGGGTTGAATGACAGGCTGTTCCATCCACCTTGCGCAAATTGCTGATAGGCGTCTTTGAAACCAGCTGGTGTTGTTACTGCGCCGTCTTTGATGACGGGTGGTGTGCGGTCGCCAATTTTATTGGTCGGCGCCCAAACGTTTGCGGCCAGCTTTGCGGCTTCGTCCAGCACTGCATCAACCATCTCGCCAGCGCCACGCTCAGCATAGAGGGGGAAAGACGCCACTTGCTCGATCATCCCTGCATGGGTCAGGGCAAAGTGCATGTCTTTAAGGGGCGGGGTATAGGCCATGGGGCAGTTCCTTCCGGATCAGATAAGCAAAAACGACCTGTCTAATATAAGTGCAGCTTGCCGCGCCGACTACAGCCTGTTGTTTTTCATAGATTTGTCAGGCGTAGCCGCGTGGCACGCCCCTTGCAATGTTATCCCTGTAAGAGGCCGCAAAGGCCCGAAAATGTGGGTTTTGGATACGAAATGGGTGGGATATGACAACGCAATTTGTTGGAAATAGCTATAAAAATCAGATGTCTAGCGGGCACCATGTGGCCGCTGCGGTAAAAAATGCCGCCCAGCGCACAGGGGCTGATTTTTCCTTTCTGATGAAAAAAGCCGCAACCGAGAGCAGCTTTAACCCCCGCGCCAAGGCAAAAGGATCAAGCGCCACTGGCCTGTTCCAGTTTATTGAGCAAACCTGGCTGACCATGGTGAAAAAACATGGCGACAAATACGGCCTGTCTGCCGAGGCCGACAAGATCAGCATGCACAAGGGCAAGGCCTATGTCAGCGATGACGCCGCACGCCAGCATATTTTAAACCTGCGCAAGAACCCCGAAATTTCTGCCCTGATGGCCGGCGAATATTGCGCTGAAAACCAGAACTACCTCGAAGACAACACCTCTTGCGAAGTGGGCGCGACCGAACTTTATCTGGCGCATTTCATGGGTGCAGGCGGCGCTGCCAAGTTCCTCAACAGCCGCAGCGTGAATGGCGAGGCGACAGCAGCACACCTCTTCCCCGCCGCCGCACGCGCCAACAAATCAATCTTCTTTGACCGCTCTTCCGGCGAGGCCCGCTCGCTTAACGAGATTTACGATCACTTTGCTTCAAAATTCAATAACGGCAGCATCGCTTCCCCCGCGACTGACAAACCGGCGTCCCCCTCCGCCGCTTTACCTGCCGATTTCGCGTCTGCGCCGGATAGCGACTCCCTCTCGCTTGCCGCGCAGACGCTTCTTTCTTCGGAGGCAGATCGCCGTCTGCCCAGCTTTGATGATAATAACGAAAAAGACGACATCATCTGGAACGATGATCCGCGTTTCTTTCAAGGCCCCGCTAAAAAGCCCGCCCAGAAAATCAGTCCTTTTGGTTTTTCGGTGATGATCGAGGCACAAGAATCCATGGCCGAGATCAAAGAAAGCCGCCGCTACAACTCTTAAGATAAATTGCACCAACCGCGTTTTGTGCCGCCATCATAGGGACGGGCAAAACCGCGGCTGACCAGCGTTTGCGACAGGTCTGACCCTTGTGGCGTTTTAATGTCGCCCAGCATACGGCCGCCGTATTTTTCAAATTCTATATTCAGCAACGTCACCTGTTTACCACCAACCAACTGGGTTGTGGCGGCGGTTGACTGACGGTTGCGTTCAATCTCGCTGGCGCATTTGGCGCGGCCTTTTTTCTCGGGTGTATCAAGCCCACCAAGGCGTATATCTGTTGTCACGAAATAACCGGGCAGCGTTTCTGCCACCACCTGCACGGTATCACCATCCAGTATATGGGTGACGCGTGCACGAACAGGGCCTTCGATTTTGTCACTGCGGGGGCGGAAATTCATATTGGGTGCAGGCAACGCATGGGCCAATACACCGCTGGTATTGCGCGCCATATTGCGCAGCACTACCCCCTGCCCCTGACGGACAGTTGTGAAATCCGCCACATAATCACACGGACGCGGCGTGTTTGTTTGGGTGCGCGCACAAACGCTGACCACCATGCGCTGCGCCACCCATGGTTTAACTTCCGCATAGATAACATTATCGCTGACAACACGCACAACGCTGGCCTGCACATCAAGGCTGATGGCTGATGGCACCTGCGCGTGGGGCGCAGGGCTAGCCACAACAGGTGCCTCTGCCTGCAAAGCGATGGCAGCAACACCGCCACCCAAAACAACAACACCGGCAACACCGGCGAAGATAACTTTGAGCTGTTTGGACAAGGGTTTCATGTCGGGTTTGCGGGGGCCTGAGGTTGTTGCGTCAAAAAATAACGCCACAACCTTAAACCAGCTTAATTATTATGTCAATATACCGTCACCACAGGTGCTTCAAGGCGGCTGCCTGCCTGCGGGATATGGTTTTCAATCAAAACCGATAAATCCAGCGGAGCCATGGCCACCCCGCCCGTGATCAAGTCAAACAAACGCTCGATCGGATTTTTGCGCGCGGGGAATTCAACCATCGCCAGTTGACTGCCCGCTGTCAGGCCCAGCAGATTTTCTGCCGTGGCTTTGGCAACCTCAAGACCGCCAAGGCCATCAACAAGCCCGACTTCGAGCGCCTGTGCCCCCGTATAAATACGTCCCTCCGCCAGTGATTGGGCTTTTTCAACGGGCATCTTGCGGCCCTCGGCAACGCGGGTCACGAATTGATCGTAAACCGTTTTCATCTGCGCAGAAATGCGCGCACGTTCGGCATCACTAAACGGGCGGGTGGCTGACCACACATCAGCCGAGGCATCTTGTTTGAGCGTCTGGATATTAACGCCCAGTTTTTTGAATGTTTCACTGGCAACAAATTTACCGCCAAATACCCCGATTGATCCGGTAATGGTCGCAGGTTGCGCGATAATTTTATCAGCCGCAGAGGCAATCCAATACCCCCCAGATGCCGCCACACCGGACATCGACACAACAACCTTTTTACCCTGTGACTGCGCGCGGATAATAGCACGGCGAATGCTTTCCGAGGCAGCTGGGGAGCCACCCGGCGTATCAAGGCGCAAAACGATGGCGGCAACTTCTTCATCCTCCGTCGCCTCGCGCAGGGTTTTAACCATACTGGCAGCGGTCAGCTCGCCGCGTGCTTCGTCTTGGGCGTCACCTTCGGTGATTTCGCCAACACCATAGACCAGTGCAATTTTTTTCGCGTCTTCGTCTTCTTCGGTTTCATCTGCCACTTCTTCTTCGCGCAGGTCGCTATAGGCCAGCAGCGAGATGGCGGGTTTATCAGCTTCGGGGTTTTTAGCGTCATCGCCCTGGGCAAATTCATCCAGATAGGCGATGCGGTCAACCAGCTTTGCTGCCAGCGCCTGATCGGCATCATAAAATCCGTCTTGCGACAACTTGACCATCGTTGCGTCATCAAACTTGCGGGCCTTGGCAATATCCGCGCGGATTTGCGCGTTCAGATCACCCAAAACGGACATCATGTTTTCAGTCGCAGGTGCGCTTAGATCCATGCGTGTCAGGCTTTCAACGGCGGATTTATAACGGCCCTGATGTATAAAATCGCTTGTTACACCAAGCTTTTTAAGGCCGTCACGCAGGAAAGGTACTTGCATGGCCACACTGCTGACACCAACACCACCGACGGGTTGCAGCCAGACTTCATCTGCCGCGCTCGCCAGATAATAAGGACCAATGCCCTCGCCCGCACCGCCAAGGTTACTTGAATAAAAACGTACAAATTTTCCATCCGCCCGCAACCGCAGCAAGGCCGCGCGCAGCTCTTGTATCTGCGGCAGTGACAGCGACAATCCTGTCAGACGCAGACGCAATCCGGCCACGCGTTTATCTTTGGCGGCAAGATCAATTGCCTTGATCACATCATGCAGCGTTTCGTCGCTTGATAACTTGGGGCTGCTCAGGCTTGGGGGTGGGGAAATTTCGGCAAGTTCATTGTTGATGACATAGCCAAGGATCATGTCGTCTTTAAGCGTTACTTCCTCGCCCTTGGTCAGTTGCGCCATCATCGAGGCGCTGAGCGTTGCCGACAACAAGACCGAAAAGCCGATCAAAGCCAACAAACGACGCGTCCAGGCCCACACACGCCAGTTCCAGCGATCTTCACGGCGGCGGTTGTGCGCGTTGGTCATGTCAAGGGCCTTTCAAAATACGGATCAAAATTTTTTTGAGCCTATCGCAAGATGAGTGATTGAACCAGCAGCCATTTGGCGATATAAAAAGAGCAGATCAAAACAATAAATACAAAAAAAGACCCCACAGGTGATTTTACAATCAACACTGTGGGGCAAATTGATCATCGAAGCGAAGTATCAGGGATGGGCACTGCCAGAAAAATCTGGTGGTGCCTTTTCCTTGCCGGACAGTTTCTTTCGCCTGTGGATAAGAGTCGAGTCTTTTTTGCGCAAATGTTGAAAAAATTCAGTTTTTTGCTTTTAAATAGGCAAATTCGCCAGACTCCGGCAAATCAACGCTCTATCTGAAATCCATCTAAACGCTGACGATTCGTGAATTTATCCGCACTGCCCACGATGGCGCAGGAAATGATCGGCCAGCACAATCGCCAGCATCGCTTCGGCCACCGGTGCGCCGCGCAGTCCCACGCAGGGATCGTGGCGGCCTTTGGTGATGATGTCGGTTTCACGTCCCTGATCCGTAATCGTTGGCATCGGCGTCAGGATAGAGCTGGTCGGTTTAAACGCGACGCGCGCAACAATCTCTTGCCCCGTTGATATACCGCCCAGAATGCCGCCCGCATTGTTGCTGGTGAAATGCGGTTTGCCGTCTACCATGCGGATCGGATCGCCGTTTTCCTCGCCGCGCAGGGTGACGCAGCCAAATCCCGCGCCAATCTCAACCCCTTTGACGGCATTGATGCCCATCAGGGCGCTTGCAATATCTGCATCAAGTTTACCGGCAACAGGTGCGCCCCAACCTGCGGGCACGCCGCTGGCCACCACCTCGACAATCGCGCCACAGCTTGAACCTTCTTTGCGTAAGGTTTCGATATGCGCAGCAAAGACATCAACGGCGGTTGCATCGGGTGTGAAGAACGGGTTGTTGTTAACCTCGCTCCAATCAAGATGTGCGCGGTTAATTATATGTGGGCCAACCTGCACCACACCAGCGCGCACGATAACGCCTGACAATACTTTACGCGCCACAGCACCCGCCGCCACACGCACCGCTGTTTCACGCGCTGAAGACCTGCCACCGCCACGCGGATCGCGCAGGCCGTATTTGGCATCGTAGGTGAAATCGGCGTGACCAGGGCGATAGCTATGCTCGATCTCGCTATAATCCTTGCTGCGCGCATCGGTGTTTTTAATCAGCAACGAAATCGGTGTGCCGGTGGTGCGGCCCTGATAAAGGCCTGACAGTATTTCAACCTGATCGGCTTCCTGACGTTGCGTGGTGTATTTGCTCTGCCCTGGTTTGCGGCGGTCAAGATATGGTTGAATGTCACTTTCAGACAATTCAATACCCGGCGGGCAACCATCAACGACACACCCAATAGCTGGCCCGTGGCTTTCGCCCCAGCTGGTGTATCTGAACATATGCCCGAAGGTATTAAACGACATCAGCTGCTGATCTGCGCCAGCAATTCGGCGGTCTGCTTGGCACTGTCAACCTGCACCATGCCGATGGTGTTATAACCACTGTCGACATACATGATCTCGCCCGTTACACCAGCACCAAGATCGCTGAGCAGGAACAGCCCCGCACCACCAACATCACCAATGGTGACGTTGCGGCGCAGCGGCGCGTTCAGTTCGTTCCATTTCAGGATATAGCGGAAATCACCGATACCACTGGCGGCCAGTGTTTTAATGGGCCCGGCAGAAATAGCATTGACGCGAATACCCTTGGGGCCAACGTCAGAGGCCAGATAACGCACCGAACATTCAAGCGCCGCCTTGGCTACGCCCATCACATTATAATGTGGCATCACGCGCTCTGCCCCATAATAGGTCATGGTCAGAAGGCTGCCGCCATTTTTCATCAACGGTACCGCGCGTTGCGCGATCGCTGTAAAAGAGTAAACAGAGATATCCATCGTCTTGAGGAAGTTGTCGCGGGTGGTGTCGAGATACAAACCATCAAGTTCATTTTTGTCCGAATAGGCAATCGCATGCACAACGAAGTCCAGCTGACCCCATTCTTTTTCTACAGCGGCAAAAGTCCTATCGATGCTGGCCATGTCCGTGACATCGCAGGGCAGCACCAGTTTTGACCCCACGCTATCGGCCAGTGGGCGTACGCGTTTTTCCAGTGCCTCGCCCTGAAAGGTAAAGGCAAGCTCTGCCCCATGACGATGGGCCATGTCAGCGATGCCCCAGGCAATCGAGCGGTCGTTGGCGACCCCCATGATCAGGCCGCGCTTGCCCTTCATCAGGGCGCTTTCCGGTGTGGTGGGGGTTGTTTGGGCTTGTGACATGGTCAGGTTTTCCGTGTGCTGGGGTGATAGACGCTGCAGATTCGCATCCTACACGCTTCAAAAAAGAGGTCCAGCACCAAGCCCCATGTGGGAACGAAGCGGGAATATATAGGAACACGGTTAAAAAATAATAAATGTATTATCGAAAACAAAAGGTCGTTTATTGTTGAATCTCAATTCCATTCAGATAAATTATGGATTGTTGCACTCAAGGGGCGTTGTCCTGACGCCTTGATTTCACTCAAGGTTTCGTGTTCACTGCCGCTCTCTACCAACAACATCGAAGGATGCGTTTTGCAACACTTCTCATCGTCTAAAACCCGCCTTTTCTATCGCAAGCGTCGTCTGCGCATTCGCCACTTCGTGCTGCCCCTGCTGGGCGCATCACTGGTCTATGGCGCGTCTGCGATTGTGACACCTCTGTTTAACAACAACACACCTGCCGCACCTGTGCAGATGGCTGCTGTTGCTATCCCCAAAGACATTCCTGCTGTCACTGTTGAACCAGCTGTAACACCCGTTGCCGCCATCAGCGCTGCCGAGGGCGAGGCTGCTGCCCGCAACCTCAAGGCCGCTTTTGATGCGGTACCACGCAAAGCCAGCTATAGCTATCACGCACAAAGCAGCGAGAGCAGTGAAGGTTCAAGCGCGCTCAGCCGCAAGCTTGCCAGCATCCAGTCTGGCATCGACACTATTCTTGAAGCCAGCAGCGATGCTTTCAGCTCTACCCGCACACTGGTGGTTGGCAAGGGCGACACGCTGATGGACCTGCTGGTACGCAACAACGTGCCACGCCAAGAAGCGCACGAAGCCATCGCAGCACTCAGCAAAGTCTATGATCCGCGCGCGCTCAGCCCCAAACACGAAGTAACCGTGTTCTTTAACCGCGATCCTTCTGTTGCCGACCCCAAATTCCAAGGTCTGGCGATTGAAAAAGACGTGCTGAGCACCGTTACCGTCAACCGCGCCAACGATGGTGCTTATACCGTTGGCGAAGACACCAAAGACACCGAACGCAAGCTCAAGGCTTTCCGCGGCGAAATCAACAGCTCTCTGTATGTTTCTGCCAAGGCGCAGGGCGTTCCCGATGGCGTGATCCTCGAGATGATCAAGCTTTACTCTCTCAACGTCGACTTCCAGCGTGACATCCAGTCCGGCGACGCCTTTGAAGTTATGTACGAACAGCACGAAACCGCCAGCGGCGATGTTGTCCCCGGCAAGAGCAACGTTTTGTTTGCCCGCCTTGATCTGGGTGACCGCAGCCTGCCGATGTATCGTTTTGTCGATACGGATGGCGACACTTCTTACTATGACGCTGACGGTAAATCAGCCAAGCGTTCGATCATGAAAACACCAATTGACGGTGCCCGCCTGTCGTCCGGCTTTGGCATGCGTCGTCACCCTGTTCTGGGTTACAGCAAAATGCACAAGGGTGTGGACTTCGCAGCACCGCGCGGTACACCGATCTATGCGGCTGGTGATGGCAAGATTGTTAAAATCGGCCCCTTCAGCAGCTACGGCAAATACATAAAAATCCGTCACCAGTCGGGTCTTGAAACAGCCTATGCCCACATGAACGCCTTCAAAGCAGGCCTCAAGAACGGCGCGCGCGTTAAACAGGGCCAGATCATCGGTTACGTTGGCACCACTGGTCGTTCAACCGGTCCGCACCTGCACTTTGAAGTCATTCAAAACGGCAAGCATGTCAGCCCCAACAGCCTGAAGCTGCCCAGCAGCAAGTCGCTGGCTGGCAAAGAGCTGAAAGCCTTCAAATCACAAGTTGCCGAGCTTGATCGTCAGTTCAAAGACGAAGCCAGCAACGATGCGATTGCCAGCAAAAAGCCTGACAACAAAGTTAAAGTCGCCAGCAAGCAATAAGCTGCGCGCTGTGACCAACAAAAAAGCCGGATCTTTGTGATCCGGCTTTTTTGTTTCAGGAGGCTTTCAGCTCCCATCGTCCTTGATCGTTTTGTTGGTAATAAGACAGCTGATGGCCTGCTTCTTTATAGATCTTCCAGCGGCTGCGCGCCGCACCGACCGCCGCATCATCGTTGCCATCAAACATTTCACAGCACAGCGCAAAATCGCCAACACGATCAGATGTTGCGCCATCGGCCAGTATCAGCACGTCGGCCTTGTTCGGGTTGTCGTCTTCCATCGTTAAAAAAACCGGCTGGCCTGCCTCAAACCCGTCACGCAGACGGCCATGCGGCAAAAAGCTGGCTGGGTCATGCGTCCACAAAGCACTGTCGATCACTTCCAGACGCTCCGCACTACCTGCCTTGATCAGCAGGCGGTGGCCACGCTCAAAGGCTTTCTGCGCAATTTCGGGCAGGGCTTGCTCTAGGCGTTTTTGCACCAGATGGTAAAAACGGATATCGGTCATCGTTCTTATTTTTCCAGCTGATCGCGCACGAACTGATCAAGCAAGCGCACGCCAAAGGCCGAAGCACCCTTGGGGGTTGCCAGACGATCTTTGCCTGTCCACGCCATGCCCGCGATATCCAGATGCGCCCACTTGGTGCCGTCTTTGATAAAGCGTTTCAGGAAATGGGCGCCAATGGCGCTGCCCGCATCGCGGTTACCCGAAATGTTTTTGATATCCGCACAGGGGCTGTCGATGGATTTATCCCACGCATCATGCAGCGGCATTTGCCACAGTTCTTCGCCAACGGCACTGCCTGCCTTGCGCAGGTTATTGGCAAAAGCGTCATCATTACTGAACAATCCTGCAAATTCCTGACCAAGGGCGATCAACACCGCACCTGTCAATGTCGCCAGATCTACCACATGACTAGGGGCGAATTTTTCCTGTGTGTAGGTCAGCGCATCGCACAAAATCAAGCGGCCTTCGGCATCTGTGTTGAGAATTTCAACCGTCTGGCCCGACATCGTGCCCACCACATCACCAGGGCGGCAGGCTTTGCCACCCGGCATGTTTTCAGCCAGCGCCACAACGCCAACCACATTGGCCTTGGCTTTGCGTGCTGCCAACGCCTTCATGACGCCCACAACCGCACCCGCACCCGCCATATCCCATTTCATGTCTTCCATGCCGGGGGCTGGTTTGATTGAAATACCGCCGGTATCAAAGGTCACGCCCTTGCCAACGAAGGCCACGGGTTTTTGACCTTTCTTGCCACCATTATAGCGCATGGTAACCAGACGGGGCGGACGCGCACTGCCCTGCCCCACAGCCAGCAATGCACCCATGTTCAGCTTGGTCATATCCTTCACATCCAGCACGCGCACCTCGATGCCAAGGGGCGATAATTCACGCTTGATGATCGCAGCAAAGCTTTCGGGGTAAAGCACGTTGGGTACTTCGGATACCAGATCGCGTGTCAGGTAAACGCCGTGCGCTACTTTTTCTTCAACCGCATAGATCTTCTTGGCAGCAGCAGCATTTTTCAAGACCAGATGGGCTTTGGTCAGACTTGGTTTTTTCTCGCGCCCGCCGCGGGTAAAATACTTGTCAAAGCGATAGGACGACAGCTGCAGGGCCACGCCATAGTGTGCGGCTGCTTGGGCGCTGTCGGCGTCCTTGAACTCAATCTCGTCAAAACCGGAAATGCTCACACTTGCCGCTTTGCGTGCGTGCAGGGCCTGCACCAGTGGCAGGGCCGTTCTCTCCAGATCACGATGGGTGGTTTCTTTTGCCTTGCCAAGACCAACCACAATCACATGCTTGGCCGAAATTTTGGCAGGACCCGCCAAGGTCAGCATCTGGCCTTTTTTGCCATGAAAGTTATCTGCGGTTGACGCACGCACCAGCGCGCCACCACTGGCATCATCCAGCACACGGGCTGATGCGCAGAATTTGGGGGCCTTGTCACCTTCCGTTGCAAAGACCACCAGCACGTCGGCCTTTGGGGCGCGGCTGTCAAAAGAAAGGCTAAGCGGAAGCTTGTTTGAGGCGCGGGAGGTGCTTTTTTTCATCACTGGTATCCTTGGAACATTGAAAAATAGAGGTTTTTTACAGGTGAAAAGGCTCGAAAAAAGCCGCCACCCGCTATAAACTGTGCTGCTTATGATAGGTGTTTAAATAAAGAAGTCCATCCCACGCGCGCATGTCACTGGTCACCCGCTATTTGCTGAAAAACGTTTTTACTGTCACCTTGTTTGTGACGGTATCGCTGACCATGGTGATCTGGCTGACGCAATCCTTAAAGCTGCTGGAGCTGATCGCCAGTTCTGATGCACCCGCTGGCATGTTCGTTAAGCTGGTCGCCTTCACCCTGCCGCGCTTTCTGGAAATCATTTTGCCGCTTTCACTGGTGACAGGCGTTTTGTTCGTCTATCACAAAATGATCCTTGATAACGAGCTGATCGTTTTACGTGCCTGCGGGTTTGACCAGCACGCCTTGGCGCGTCCTGTTTTGTTGATGGCGCTTGGCATGACGCTGCTGCTTTTGCTGCTGACCACCTGGCTGTCACCAAAGGGTTATGCAGAAATGCAGCTGATGCGCCAAAGCGTTAAAAGCGAATATTCCGCCTTTTTACTGCGCGAGGGCGTGTTTAACACCTTTGGTCGTGACCTGACCGTCTATGTGCGTCAGCGCACACAAAATGGCGACCTGAGCGGCCTGTTGATCCACGACACCCGCGATAAAAACAAGCCGCCAGTAACCATCACCGCGCGCCGTGGCCAGTTGGTCATGGATGGCGAAATGCCACAGATTGTGGTTTATGACGGCATGCGCCAGCAGCTGGAGCGCGCTGGCAAAAACCTCAGCCGCCTTTACTTTTCGCGCTACACCATCGAGATCAAAGGCCTTGGTGGCACACGCCCCACAAGATTTAAAGAAGCCAGCGAGCGCACACTGGTTGAATTGCTCAACCCCGACCTTAGCCAGGCAGCTGAACGCAGCAATGCTGATCTTTTCAGGGTAGAGGCGCATCATCGTGTGGTGGCGCCCTTTAATGCTCTGTCTTTTGCTGTTGTCGCCCTGTGTTGCCTGTTACTGGGGCCCTTTAACCGCCGTGGGCAGACACGCAAAATCATTCTTGCGGCTATTGTGGTTGTTTTATTGCAAACCATCAGTTTAAGCTTGCTCAGTGCTGCTAAAAAACAACTTGGCTTTATCCCGCTCTTTTATATCTTCACGTTCGCGCCGCTTTTGGCAGGCCTTTATCTGCTGACGTTGCGGGGGGAGCAAGCGCTTGACCGTCTTCTCAAACGTCTGCGCCGTACAGATGCCAAGAAAACGGAGGCTGCCGCGTGATTACTGCTTCGGCTACACTCTGGCGCTATGTTGCGCGTCACTATCTTGGCAATGTTTTTGGCAGCACCTTGTTGTTGCTATCGGTCATTTATATTTTTGACATCGTCGAACTGCTGCGCCGCGCCTCTAAAACA
>JBEIPH010000077.1:0-5610 GCA_040377115.1 Micavibrio sp.
CAATACGACATCCATGCGCGGTGTTTGGATGATCGGGCGACCGTCGCTGGTATTGCCGATAACAACGCCTTCGATGATGTCTTCTGGTTTGATATTGGCCGGTGCTGCGAATGGCCTTTCTTTTTGTTGCGGCGTCACAACACGCAGGATATTCAGCTCGGTGAAATTGGCGGCTTCTTTGATCAAAGGCGGGCTGGTGGGGTAGGGCATGGTTTCTGGCCTAATACCCGCGCTGGGCTTATCACCCAGCAGTGTCTGGATAAAATCCACAAGCCCCGCAAGCGGACCCGTGGGTGCCAAGTTTGTTTGGGGCGTGGCGCTTGCGGCGATGCTTGTCTGTATGGCTGCCTGTGTGCGCAAAAGTGCGATGGCGGGATCATCGGCCACAATGGCTTCTTCTTTGACGGGGGCGGCAACAACGGGTGCGGGCTGATCTGGTTGCTTAAAGGTCAGCGATTGCGTAATCGGCTGTATGTTGGGCTGGGTTAAAAAAGCTTTCAGTTTTTCCTGTGTTACCAAAGGCAGGGTTTTCAGGAAGGCCTCTGGATCGGGTGCCGCGACAAGGTTTTGTATCTGCGCAGCTGTCAGCGGTAGGTCGGCGGGCAGGGGCTGTGTCAGGCTGATTTCTGCCAGCTTTTGGATAACAACGGCAGCGGGTGGTGGTGCAGGCGGCGGTGGTGGTGGTGGCGTGCTGCTAAGGATAATCGCAAGCAGCTTTGCGCCCTCAACTATTGGTGGTGTGCTTGGGTTTTTATCCGCTGTCGGCGGAGTTGTAACGGGTGCTGGCGCTGCTGGCGGCGGTGTGACGGGTGGCGGCAGGGATGGCGCGTTGCGCAGGGTGATGGTGGGCGGTGTGGCGCCTGTATCAACCTCGATATTAACAAGCGTGCCCTCGGTAAGTTTTACTGTGGGTGCCGAGATAACTATATCACCAGCAGGTGTGCGCAGCCTGATTTGACCCTCGGGTACGGCTGGCTGGCTGACAACCTCGGCGCGCGGGGGCAGGGCGGTATCGGGCAGGGAGATAACGGGGGCGGCACGGATAATAAGTGTTTCCCCGCCACGCTCGTTGCGTTGAAAGCCGGGTGATGAGCCTGAAGACCCCGTTGGGATAAAGGTATCGCTCATATGTCAGCGTACCCCTTTGTGTTCTTAGACAAGAACCTTTGATAAAACTTGCTCGGCAATTTTTTCGACATCAGAGGCGGTTTCGCCTGTCGGGCTGCGCGTCAGATAAAGGCTTTGTGCGCGGATGGCATCACGCACGCGCTTGTCCGCGCGTACAATACCCAGCAAGGGTGGCGTGAATTTGAGGAAATTATTGCAGGCCTTGGCGAGCGTATTATAGGTGCCTTCGGCTTCTTTTTGTGATCCGCTCATATTGACGACCACGCTGATATTATCGCTGTGGCCTGCTGCGTGGCTGAGCTTGATGAAGGCATAGGCGTCGGTTAATGACGTAGGTTCATCAGTGGTTACAACAAAGGCAGCATCGGCAGCAGCTGAAATAAAACGCACCGTTTTGTCGATGCCAGCACCCAGATCAACAACCACGGCGTCATACTTGGGCAGGATATCGCGCAGTTGTTGCACAATGTCATTTAACTTTTGCAGCGGCATGGCCGCCAGCGACCCGTGACCGGAGCGCCCGGCAACAACATCAAAGCCACCTTCGGTGTGGTGTTCGATGACATGTTCAAGACTGAGGTTGCCCTCAATGACGTCGTTCAAATCGCGTTTTGCCATCATACCCAGCTGGACATCGACGTTGGCAAGGCCAAGGTCACCGTCAAACAGCAATACTTTTTTGCCAGCCTTGGCCAGCGCATGGCAAAGGGTGATGGAAAACCATGTTTTCCCCACCCCGCCTTTACCCGAGGCAACGGCGATTAACTTGTGGCTGCCGCCGGTTGCGGCGGGGCGGGTTGTTGTGGTGGTCATGACTGTTCTCCTTTGGCGCGGACGGCGGCGGGCAACAACAAAGCAGCAAGTTTATCAGCGCTTAGTTGCGTCGTGCCATCAGCAACCTGTGCGGTATGGCTGGCATCGGTAAAAGAAAGAGCTGCGCGATCAGCCGCGCTGAGCAACCCGCCAAGGCGGCGGGCGAAATCAAGACGGGTGGGGATAAGCTTGGTCACCCCCAGAATTTCAAATGTCATGGCCATTTCGGCCGATTCATCAGGGTCAATGGCGGCGGGCAGGACAAGGGCTGGTTCCATTTTTGTTGTATGGATCAGCTTGGCCAGTTCCTTCATTTCCTGTGGATCAAACGGATTAAGGCCGCCCGTATCAATAATGACGGGGCCCTTGGCTGTAGACAGAATTTTTTTAAGGTCAGCCGCACTTTGCGCTGTTTCCAGCGGCAGCTCGAGGATATTGAGGAAGGCGCCAAGTTGTTCAATACCGCCAGCACGCGCGATATCGGTGGTGATCACGGTGGGTTTGGCGCCTGCCATCACATAGCGTGTGGCAAGTTTCGCAGTCATCAGCGTTTTACCAGCACCAGGCGGGCCAACCAGAATAAGCGGCACGCTGTCTTGCTTGGGCATCAAATCACGAAAGCCGAATATTTTCGCCAGCGCCTTTGACAGCTGCGTATGGGCATCGGCCGGCGGCTGGATCATGACGTTGGCGAGGATTTTATCGCTTACACTTGGCGGCACGCGGTGGCGCAATAGGGCTTCGGTTATTTGTTCTGCGCTGTCGTCTTCGTCGCCCTCGACTTGAGGCTTGCGTGCGGGGGCGGCGGCTGCCTGCTTTTTGTCTTCGGGTGGTGGTGTTTCAGCTTGTTCCACGGCGGCGGTTACCCGTACCCAGCCGCTTTGCTCTTCGCGGCTCGAGACAATAATAGCGTCCTCGCCCAGCGTTTCCTTGATCTGGCGCATGGCGTCGCTCATGGTTTTGGCTTGGAAGGTTTTTAGGCGCATTGTGTGGTTTTCTTATCAGGTGATTTGGGCAAAGGTGCGGATTTTTGCGCGCGGGTGGATTTCGTTTTGCGACATGATGATGGTCTGTGGGCGGAAGCGTTCGATGATCGAGCGCACATAGGGGCGAATACCGGGGCTGGTCAGCAACACGGGATTTTCGCCCTTCATGGCCAGTTCCTCATAGGTCGTGCGGATGGACTGGATAAACTGCTGCAGCTTGCTTGGCGCCATGGCGAGCTGCTTATCTTCGCCCTGACCAACAAGTGCTTCGGCAAAGGCCTGTTCCCATTCACCGGACAAGGTAACAAGCGGCAGCACGCCGGTTTTGTTGCTGTGTTGGTCACAAAGCTGGCGGGCCAGACGTCCACGCACATGTTCGGTGATCTGGGTGATGTTGTGGGTAAAGGCGCTGGCTTCGGCGACGCCTTCAAGAATGGTTGGTAGGTCGCGGATAGACACGCGCTCGCCAACCAGATTTTGCAAGATTCGCTGCAGGCCCGTAACGGTCACTTTTGACGGGATAACATCAGCCACGAGTTTTTGGTGGCTTTGCGGCATTTCATCCAGCAGCTTTTGTGTTTCGGCGTAAGACAACAGGTCTTGCATGTTGTCTTTGATGATTTCGGTCAGGTGGGTGGTAATCACGGTGGCGGGGTCAACCACGGTGTAACCCTTAAAGTGTGCGTCTTCGCGATAATCGGGGCTGATCCACATGGCGGGCAGGCCAAAGGTGGGCTCGCGTGTGTTTTCACCGGGCAGTTCAATGCGCTCACCCGTCGGGTTCATACACAACAGCATGTCGGGGCGAATTTCGCCGCGGCCTGCTTCAATTTCCTTGATGCGTACGGCATAGGTATTGGCGGGCAGCTGAAGGTAATCCATGATGCGGACGGCGGGCAGAATAAAGCCCATGTCTTCGGCCAGTTGGCGGCGCAGGCCTTTGATCTGTTCGGTCAGTTTGCCTTTGTCAGGGTTATTGACCAGCGGCAACAGGCCATAGCCAAGTTCAACGCGGATAATATCAATCGAGAGAACTTTGGAGATGGGCTCTTCGGCAACGGGGGCTTTCTTGTCGCTTTCAGCGGCAGCGATCGCCAGTTGTTCAACTTTCTTGGCAGTGGCAACTGTCTGGCGGGCAAAGAATGCGGCAAGACCAGCCATGACCAAAAACGGCATCGCGGGAATACCCGGCATGGCGGCCAGAACAGTCATCAGGCCAGCACTCATCCACAAAGCTTGCGGATATTTGCTGAGCTGGGCAAACAGGGCTTTTTCAGCCGATCCCGCAACGCCTGCCTTGGATACCAGCATACCCGAGGCAACGGAAACGATCAGGGCGGGGATCTGGCTGACCAGACCGTCACCGATGGTCAGGTGCGTATAGGTTTCAGCCGCTTCGCCAAGGGGCATGTCTTTTTGGACGGTGCCGATAATAATGCCGCCAATGACGTTGATAAAGACAATCAGGATGCCGGCAATCGCATCACCACGTACAAATTTGGCCGCACCGTCCATGGATCCGAAGAAGGTGCTTTCTTGCTCCAGCGTCAGGCGGCGGCTTTTGGCTTCGTGTTCGTTGATCAGTCCGGCAGAAAGGTCGGCGTCAATCGCCATTTGTTTGCCAGGCATGGCATCCAAGCTAAAACGTGCGGCAACTTCGGCGATACGGCCAGCACCCTTGGTGATAACGACAAAGTTGACGATGGTCAGGATGGCGAAAACGATAATACCAATGACAAAGTTGTCCTGCATGACAAATCCGCCAAAGGCCTCGATCACGTGACCTGCCGCATCCTTGCCATCATGGCCGTTGGCCAGGATCAGGCGGGTAGACGCAAGGTTAAGCGCCAGACGTATCATGGTGGCGACCAGCAGGATGGTCGGGAAGGCGCTGAGTTCAAGCGGCTTTTCAATGAAAAGCGCGGTCATCAGGATCAGGACAGAAAAAGCGATCGAAAGTGCAAGGCAGCCATCAAGCAGCCAGGCCGGCATTGGCAAAATCAGCACGGTCAGGATGGCCATGATACCGATAGCAAATAAAATGTCGCCGCGCAGACGGAAACCACCGCCTGTTTTGCCGCCACCAATTGCTGTCATTGCCGGATCGCTCATGCCCTAGACCTTATATTCAATCAAGCGCCACCACCTGGTACGCTGACGCCGTTCTCGCTGTATTCTTTAAGCTTGTTGCGCAGTGTGCGAATAGATATGCCAAGGATATTGGCCGCATGGGTGCGGTTGCCAAGGCATTGGTCAAGCGTGTTAAGGATCAGCTCGCGTTCAACATCCTCAACACGGCGACCGACAAGCCCACCACCGCCACCGGTCATGGCAGCGACAGCGGGTTGTGCTTCGGCGCTATGTACAGCGGCACTGGCAGCTGCTGCAGCGATAGCGGCGGTTTTCTGGCCGCTGATCAGAATGGCGCTGTCTTCGATTTCGCTTTCGGTGGATACCAGCACGGCGCGGTGCATGGTGTTTTCAAGCTCGCGCACGTTACCTTGCCAATGATGCACCTTGAGCTTTTCAGCGGCGCCGACGGAGAGCTTTTTGTTGTTCATGCCATTTTGCGCGCTGTATTTGTCGGCAAACATCTGGGCCAGAGGCAAAATATCGGTCGGCCTTTCGCGCAGGCTTGGCAGCGCCAGATTGATAACGTTGAGACGGAAATAAAGGTCTTCGC
>JBEIPH010000013.1:0-10142 GCA_040377115.1 Micavibrio sp.
AGCCTGCCATCATCTGATATCGACAACCACCTCAGGGGTGCCTTAACAGGCACCCCTGTCCTGTTTTTGGCCATAAAGATCAAATAACTGTAACAGAATTAAATCCATATATTTCAGGTAGATAGATAAAATACAGCCTTATGGCTAACCAATTTTACAATTCTGATACCAAGTCTTTGCTTTTCCGTTACCGCCCTGTCGTCAAGCCGAAACAGCCAGGAGGTTAGTCTGTAAGTGTAAGCGACGGCGCAAGGAAATCTTCTTGTTACGTCACAGCCACAGTCCATTCACACCAGCTGCCCGTCAGCGAAGGAGAAGAAAGATGATGCTGCAACCAACCATCGTTAAAAACGTAATCCACCCTCTTGTTGCTTCTGCTTTTATCAAGCACCGCTTTAACCAGCGTGGCGCAAACAAGCGCGAGGAAGTTCTGGTTCTTGATGCTTACCCCACCGCTGGTAAATCAGCTGGCGAGCTTCAGGCTGCCATTCTGGCCGACATGGACCTTATTCTGGATCAAGTCCAGCGCAAGGCCATCAAAGTGGATAGCATTGAAATCCGCGTGCATCACTAAGTTTCAGTTCTCAAAGGAACCTTGGGTAACCTTCAAACGTTAGCCAGACAGAGAAAGTTTAATTGACCCGCTTAATCAAAATGGAGCCTTAAGATGAAAAACCGTATTCTTGCCAACGCGACACTTGCTTCTGTTCTTTCTGTCATTCTTGCTGCTGGTGCGGCAAGTGCAGAAACAACCGCAACTGTAAGTGTACAGAATAAAAACCTCCCCGGTGTTGAAACAGGTATCAAAGCCAGCGACAGCCCCGAAACCCGCGAGGCTAAAAAGGCCCTGATCAAGGCAGATACCGCCATGCGCCGCAGCGCCGATGAAATCCGCGCCTTTCTTTCAGGTAAGGATACATCTGCACCGCTGGAGCCTGTTGTCATCCGCCGCGACATGACAGCCGAAGCCATGCTGAAAGCCGACGTTGTTGACGCAAACGGCAAAAAAGTTGCCAGCGTTAACGACATCTTGCTTGATGAGCAGGGCAACCCTGAAAAAGTCATCGTCAGCCAGGGCGGCGTTGCCGGACTGGGCGGCAAGAAGGCCAGCTTTGATTACGACAGCGTCAAGACCTCAACCAACAAAGACGGTGCGCGTGTTATGACCGGCCTTAGTGCTGAGGCGATCAAAAAGGCACCCGAAGCTGTTGAGCCACCAACACGCTCCGCTAAAGTTTCGGCCATCCTTGATGGGGCAATTCTTGACAGCAAAGGCGACAAAATTGCTGACATTGAAAACGTCGCCTTTAACGGCAACGATACCCAGCTGATCGTCAAGTTTAACGATACCTTTGGCATGGGTGGCAACCTTGCCGCCATGAACCTTGAATCGCTGGAGCGTGTTGATAGCAACGGCGAGGTTAACTATCGCATGAGCGCTGCGCAAACCACGCAGTTCAAGAGCTACACGGCAGCCGTGGAGTAACCCTCCACACTGCTATGTGCGGCGGCATCCTCCGCTGGCCCCCATCGCCGGCGGAGGGTGTTGCACAAAAACAAAGGCATCTTTACGAGCCAACAAGTAATGAGGAGAAACATCATGAAAAAACAATTATTCTCACGCACATTCCTGACCGCCACTGCCATCATCATCGCCTTTAGTGCGACACCTGCGCTGGCGCAAATCAATGCTGCACAGGGGGTTCCAACACGCATTGAAACGCTTGAACAACCTGACATCCCCGCGGGTGTGGTGCCTTTCAATATTTCCGATTTTAACCCCACAGGTGACGGCGCGCTTGTTAAAGAAGCCGTTGGCGACCAGTTGTTTAAAATGTATGACGTTGATGGCAACGGCGTTGTTGACAACATCGAATATGAACGCCGCGCGCTTGCCACCGTTGTTCCGGTTAAAAAGGTCACAACCGTCAGCTATGACGTTACCGGTGATGGCGTTGCTGACCAAAAAGAATCCAACGAAGAACGTCTGATGCGCGAAACGCTGTTGTCAAAGTTTGACGACCGCAAACTGGGCCTTTCCGCCAATGAACTGCTGGACCGCAGCTTCCGTGGTTCAGATATCGATGGCAACAAGTTCATCAGCCGCAAGGAATGGAAAGGTGCCTATAACGCCGCCATTGACCGCAGTAACCGCATTCAGGGCAACCTCAACCGCTAATAACTTGCCATTAGCGGAACCAAAAACGCCCCCTTTGCGTTTGCTTTAACGAGATCCAATTCTGAACCAAATACCGCTATATCAACCAAGGAGAGACTATCATGAAAAACCATACATCCCTGATGCTCGCAACCGCTGCCATCGCGCTCTTGACCGCTACGTCACCTGCGCTGGCACAACTGAGCACAACAACCACAAAAACAACTAAAACCAGCGTTGGCCCCCTTAGCGCCACAACAGACACCATCATCAGCGCTGAAACCACAGCTGACAAAGTTGTCAAAGAAACCGTGACCAAAGTCAAAGAAACCGACACAGGCGCCACGGTCAGCACGACAACAACAACGCAAACCACGCCCGTTACAACCCGCAGCGAAGTGAAGGTCAACACAACCGAAACTGCGCTTGCTGCCTCGGGCACCCGTCTGTTCAACACGGTTGAATTTGACATTAACAGCGACGGTGTTTTGTCCACAGCCGAAGTCGGTGAAAAACTATTCGCCATGTATGACTTTGATGGCAACGGCATGATCGACAACCTGGAATACGAGCGCAATGCCGTTATCACGGTTGTACCGGTTGCAAAAAACACTACCATCACTTACGACTTTAACGGCGATGGCATTCCTGAACAGCAGGACAAGGTCTACGAAAACTTCCTGCGCTATACACAGCTTTCCCGCTTTGACGGTGATCTGGATGGTCTGTCAGCACGTGAATTCGTGGCCCGTGGCTATCTTGAAGCCGACATTGATGGCGACAAGCTGATTAGCAAGAAAGAGTGGCAAGGTTCTTACAATGCCGAAATCGACCGCTCTAATAAAATTCAGGGCAACCTGAATAAATAACCCTTCCCCCTGTACCGCCGGCCCATCCCTTTGGCCGGCGGTACTTTCAGGGGAACCAAATGGTTTGCCGCGCGTTTGTATGACAGAGACCAAATCAATCAACTACAGGAGTACACGTCATGAAAAACAACATCTCTTCCATGCCTGCCCGCGTTTGTATGCTGGCCCTGCTGCTTAGCCTTGGCGCCTGCAGCAATATGAACAACACTCAACAACGCACCTTGTCTGGTGCCGCTATCGGTGCCGGTGCCGGCGCTGCTGCCGGTGCAATGACTGGCGGTTGCGTATCTTGCGGCGCTGCGATCGGTGCTGCTGCCGGGGCTGCCGGTGGTTACATCTACGATCAAAGCAAAAAGTAAGATCGGGCCGATTCAAGAAAAGCCGGTGGTTCAATCCACCGGCTTTTTAATGCAGGATCCACTTGGAATCGACGCGTCTACACAAAAATATTGTTTAATGCTATTATATAAGTAGGGCAATTAAGGCCCGTATACCTCAAATATTTACTTACGGAGTAAATATCATGCGCACAACTCACCAATCTCAAAAAGGCTTCACGCTTGTCGAACTGGCAATCGTGATGACAATCATAGGCCTACTGATTGGCGGCATTTTGAAAGGCCAGGAGCTTTTAGCCAACGCACGCCTGACAGCGACAATAGCCCAGGTGCGCTCGTATGAATCTGCCGTAACAACTTTTCGCGACACTTATTCTTCAGTCCCCGGCGATATGCTGAATGCGCAGGCACGGTTGGCAGGCTGCACAGCCGTATGCAACCCGCCAACTGCCCATGGCGGTAACAACGTTGTCGGCTTGATCAACTGGACGATGGCAGGGCTTTGGCCGATGCAGGCCATCCCCATCAACAATCCCAACACCGTGCCACAGACCGAAACCCTTTTGTTCTGGAAGCATCTTGTACACGCTGACCTGATTTCAGGCGTTATGCCGGTATCAAGCGGTTTCGTTGCTTCGGAATGGGGGGTGACCCATCCAATGGCACGCCTTGGCGGCGGGTTTGTTGTTGGTTATGCCGATGGCGCCAACCCGCCAGCAGGCAGCGTTGGCGGCAACAATCCCGCCGGTATGATTTTAGCGATTGTCACAAACCCCAACGATGATCTTGATGCAACAGGCGGTAGCAAGCCGATGACAGCAGGGCGCGCGGCCCAGATAGACCGCAAGATGGACGATGGGCGCCCGACCACTGGCGCTGTTCAACCCTTCGGTCTTACAGCATCTTGCTTTACTGATGCCGCTACCCAAAGTTATGCAGAAGACACGACAGGTAACGACTGCGGGATTATGTTTCGCATACAGGGCTAAGCGCGCCCAAACAAGAAGCCTCGTCAATACTGGCGGGGCTTTTTTAATACGTCAGACCAAATGCAATTACCGCATACCTGCCGGTTTTTGCCACCGCCACAAGTGCTGTAAATATAAAAAAGTTTTCACGCATAATGCCCGCAGCTACGGCCAGCGGATCGCCGATAAAAGGTACCCAGCTCAGCAGCAATGACCAACGCCCATGGCGCTTGTACCACGACTGCGCGCGCTCCAGGTCATGCTGCTTGACTGGAAACCATCTTTTATCATGGAAGTGTTCGATACTTCTGCCAAGCAGCCAATTGACTATTGAGCCAAGGGTATTACCCAAGCTGGCAACAACAACCAGCAGCCATGCCGCATGCTCGCCCTGCAACAACAAGCCGATCAGGACAGCTTCCGACTGAAGCGGAAAAATCGTTGCCGCCGCAAAAGCCGCCAAAAATAATGAAGCAAGGGATATCAATTCAGACATCACCTGTCATGTATCGCTGTGAAATCAGCCAGCTTCAGCCATTTTCTCTGCACGCTTGCGCTCGTTTGGATCCAGGATCACTTTGCGCAGACGAATGGTTTTTGGCGTTACCTCAACCAGCTCGTCGTCGTTGATGAACGTAATGGCCTGTTCAAGCGTCAGGATACGCGGCGGGATCAGCTTGGTTGCTTCATCTGAACCAGAAGCACGAACGTTGGTCAGCTTTTTACCCTTGAGGACGTTCACGGGCAGATCGTTGTCGCGGTTGTGTTCGCCAACAATCATGCCTTCAAACACACGCGTACCTGGCATAACCATGATGGTGCCGCGGTCTTCGAGGTTCCAAAGGTCGTATTCTGTCGCTTCGCCTTCGGCCATGGCGATCAGCACGCCGGTACGGCGGCCATCAATGTTGCCTTTGTAGGGAGCATAGGAGTGGAAAATACGGTTCATGATGCCTGTGCCGCGCGTGTCGGTCAGGAATTCACCGTGGTATCCGATCAGGCCGCGGGTGGGTGCCAAGAAGCTCATGCGGACTTTGCCCGCGCCCGATGGCTGCATCGATTGCATTTCACCTTTGCGCATGGAAATTTTCTGCACAACAGAACCTGAATGTTCTTGGTCAACGTCGACCACGACTTCTTCCATTGGCTCCAGACGCTCGCCGGTGGCTTCATCTGTTTTGTAGAGAACGCGGGGGCGGCCGATCATCAGCTCAAAACCTTCGCGGCGCATGGTTTCGATCAAAACTGACATCTGCAATTCGCCACGGCCGAATACTTCGAATACGTCAGCTGTTGCACCGTCTTTGATTTTGAGGGCAACGTTGCTCTCTGCCTCGCGGAACAAACGGTCGCGGATGTTGCGGGAGGTAACTTTGTCACCTTCTTTGCCAGCGAACGGACCATTGTTAACGGCAAACGACATAGAAATCGTTGGCGGGTCAATCGGCTGGGCAGGCAGGGCTTCAGATACTGAAATATCGCAGACGGTGTTTGAAACCGTCGCCTCGGTCAGGCCAGCGACAGAAATGATGTCGCCTGCGCTGACGGTATCAACCGGCTGGCGCTCGATGCCGCGGAAGGTCAGCAGTTTGGTCACGCGACCTGTTTCAACCTGGTTGTTCTCCAGATCAATCGCCTTGATCGGCATGTTGGTTTTTGCCGTACCCGACATGATGCGGCCTGTTACCAGACGGCCCAGGAAGGGGTTGTTTTCAATCATCGTTACCAGCATTGAAAACGGCGCGGTTTTGTCAACTTTTGGCTCGGGCACGTATTCGCAGATCAGGTCAAACAGCGGCGCCATATCGGTGCGCTCGCCATCAAGCGTTTTAGAAGCCCAGCCCTGACGACCGGCTGCATAGAGCACGGGGAAGTCAAGCTGTTCGTCGTTTGCTTCAAGTGCCACGAACAGGTCAAAGACTTGCTCATACACGGCATCTGGTTGCGCATCGGGGCGGTCAACCTTGTTGATAACAACGATTGGCTTCAGGCCAAGCTTCAGTGCTTTGCCGGAAACGAATTTGGTTTGTGGCAGCGGGCCTTCAGCGGCATCCACCAGAATGACAACGCCATCCACCATCGAGAGAATACGTTCAACTTCAGCGCCGAAATCGGCGTGGCCTGGGGTGTCCACTATATTGATACGTGTGTCTTTCCACATGACCGAGGTCACTTTGGCAAGAATGGTAATACCACGCTCGCGTTCCAGATCGTTTGAGTCCATCACGCGCTCGGCGACTTGCTGGTTGTCGCGGAATTCGCCTGACTGGCGCAGCAGCACGTCAACCAGTGTTGTTTTGCCATGGTCAACGTGGGCGATGATGGCGATGTTTTTCAATTTTGAACTCATGATCCGTATATCTTTCTTTCTCGCGGGTTTTATTGTTGCGCTGCACCTTAGCCAATGGCTTGCCCGATACCAATCTTTTTCGGGCCAAGTGGCGCAGATTTGCTTTGTTTTTCAAAACGCTGGCATCATACAGGATTCTTTAATTATGTATAGTGTATTATGAAGCGGTAATAAGAATCGCTTAAAAAACAAAGGAATATCAACCTTATGGCGGCAAATCGATCAAAACTCTTGCTGGGGCTAAAGGCCGCTTTTGCGATGGCAGCGACGGCACAAGGGGTACAAGCCAGCGCACAAGCCCCTGAACAAAACACAGCCATCGTGTCGGTCGAAGATCTGGAGCGCCACTATGAAGCGCACCCCGCAGGCAGCCAAATCGATATCATCGCTTTTAATACCGATTATGTGGGCGAAGCCGTGATGGCAATTGAAGGGGCGAAAACGGCAATACAGGTTGAAGCCTACGTTCTTGGAAAAAGCGGCATCACCGATCCAGCCGCCGCCAACGAGATCGCAAAGAATGTCGACTTTTTTATGATACGCAATACCAACTTGCTCGGTGCCTTGCCAATAGCTGTCGCCCCTACTGGCAGCCCGCTTGCCTATGGTCACAGAACACCAGGCCAGCCCACCGTTCAATGCATTGTCAACCCGATACTGCCAGAGGGAATTGCTTTCCCCATGACCGGACTGTCACGCGCGCAAACCGTCAATTTTGCCAACCGTCATGAGTTCAACCACTGTCATACTGAATACGTCATGAGTGGAAATAGCGAAAGGCTGCACGAACAACAAAAAGTATCAAAAAAGCCGAATGTGCAAATCATGATTGACCTAACCAGACTGCACTTGAATTCGGAAGTCATGGCCGACGTCAGCGCCGCTGCCGACATGATCGCGCTAGACGGACAATCACCTGATATCATCAATCCGATTGCTGATTGGCGGCAGCAAAATCTCTACACCAGTCAGGTTGATATTGGGCACTATTCATCACCAGCCTTGCGCGCACTGCACGGTGAAATCGCAAAAATGGGCCTACCAGCCTTTCGCCAGATGAACGACCAGCAGCGCTATGACCTTGCAACAAACATCACGAATGCAAACATATTGCCTGCAAATGTCGTGACGGCGATCAATTTCCACTTCGCGATAGAAAACTACAAAAAGATTCCCACAAAAGATCACCCCATGCTGAAACAAATTAAAAAGGCTATAAAACAAAATCAAAGATTGCTGAACGGGATTAGAATGAATTCATCTGAAAGGGGCACTTTCAGGCAGATGATTGATCACATCACCCAAAACCGCAACACAAACGCCTCGATCTTAAGTATCAACGTGCCTCTGAATTTTGAACAGGCAAGCGAACTTAATGCATGGAATATTCAAGCACAGCTGATCAGCGCAAGTGCGGTTGAGGGGGGCACATCGCTAAGCCGCGATCGCCTTAATACGGCACGACTGGCGGTACTCCATAGCCTCAGAGAGGAAATCAGGCAGGCCCCTGACAACCCGTTGCTGGTTGCCAAAGTCATCAAGCTTGATAGCGCGGTTGCAGCAATTTCTGCTGATTACTATTTCGCAAGGGAGCCCGGCTGGCCAGATCCATTCCCGCGCCCAACAGCACCAGCAGCGCCTTCAACTTAAAATTTCCATATTAAACAATGACTTATTGTTTTCCATAGACTTGTGGCCGGTTTTCTTTTAATCTGCAGCATTCAAAATTTGTGAAAGCTGCCTGCATGCCCTCGCTTGCCTCAAAACTTTTGCGCCGACCAATGCTGACTGCCGCCTTTGGTGCAGCTGTGCTGCAGGGCGTTGCTCCTGCGCAGGCACAAAACAGCGCGCCCCCCGCAACCAACCAGACTACCTATATGCGCGAACTAGACAGCATGCGGCAATACTATCAAGCGCACATGCCCAACAGCCAGCGCGTTGTCGTTCTGCCACAAGACGTTGTCCGCACACAGCCCCGCTGGGATACAAGCGGCGCGGTGATTGGCGGATACATGCGATCCCAAGGTGTTGAGATGAGCTGGCCAGAGCTGCGCGGGCTGACCACACGTCTGGTCACCGGCGGCATCACCGGTCTTTATTCTTTTCACAATAACAACCTCCGGCACGTTGACCTGCCCCATGAAGATCTTGGCCATTCGATTACCATGCCTGCCGCCCTGACTTATCGTCAGACTTCGGCCAATCCCAATGACCCCTATTGCCTTATCCTGCCCCAAGACCGCGACTTCTTTCGCTTTCATGTTGACGGGCTCAGCAATGATCAGAATGTGCGTTTTTTCAACCGCCATGAATTCTGGCATTGCCTTGAAGCACAAGAAGGTAGCGGGCAGTCAGCACTTGGCGGTCAGCTACGTCTGCAAGATTACCAATACAGCGCAGCCATCATGAAAGCTGAAATTTTTGGCGATCTTGGCGCGGTATCAGATATGATCGCGCTTGATGGCGAAAATACTGACATTATCGCCCCCATCGTCAGCTGGCGCAAAAGCAACCTCAACAGCACTTATGGGCGTGATCTCGAACATTACTCCGGCTATGCACTCATCGCCTTGGGTGCTGAAATCAACAGCATGGGGCTTGATACCTATCGCAGCCTGTCCCACGCCACACGCCGCCAAATGGTCGAGCGCCTGACCAATACCCACACCATGGACGCCCGCGAGCTGCGCAGCATGTTTCGCGCCGCATCCCGCAAGGATAAAACCAGACCGGCAACCGGCCTGTCGGCCAAAGTCGCCGCTTATCTGGCCGACTGGGAAGCCAGCAGAGTGATCGAGCCTGAAACGGTCCGCTACATCCTGTTAAGCCAAGACGAGCGCCAGCAGCTGCAAAACTGGAATATCAGGGCCGAGCTGACCACGCTGGCCACGCCTGCAAACGGCCAAATAACCCCACAAAGCCTTTTGGCCGCACGGGTCAGGCTGCTTGACCGCCTGCGCGAAGAAAACGCCAAAAACCCGTCAAACAAGCTTGGCGGGGCACGCATCCTGAAGCTTGAGCAAGCTTTTCAGCATGTTTTTACCTGTAACTGGGCGCCTGCCTTTTATCGGCCCGAAGAAGCCGCCTGCAGACCAGCCCCGACAGCGCTTCGTCCGGCATCCTGAAGTGTGATAAAAAAACACAGGACAAGACATAATTTTGCCCTTGCCCGTCGTTTTTTCTTCACAAAAAAGAGAATCGACCTATAAGCTTAAAGTAAGGCACCACGTTCAAGGCAACAATCGCCAACCAGCGATTCGTCCAGCAAACGGGTGGGGACCTCCGGCCCAAGAGCGATTAGCCACAGGTGTTTGAATAAACTTCTGCCGGTCCCCAGTACAACAACGTAAAAACACTATTTGCTTTTGCGGGGTAGTATGAAATGGACGAGTACAAAAACGCTGACGACGTGGTGCGGCAATCCCGCCCCGACATTCCTGTAACCTGCTTCCGGCCCCA
>JBEIPH010000112.1:0-4774 GCA_040377115.1 Micavibrio sp.
CAAAAAGCGGTCAGGGCATTGATGGTCTCTTGCTCCGAGGCCTCCAGGCCGTCGAGCCTTATACCCACCGCATCAATACCGGTGTTCTTTAAGTAGCCAAAATTTATATCCCGTCGCAGCGGAACTTCGGCAAACACATGACGGCAATAAACACGCAGGGGCGTCGCAAACCAATAAGGGTCTTTTACAGGTATGCTACCTGTGAAGCTGACAACGATAAAAACAAGAAACTGTCTTTGTTCTTCGGGTATTTTCTGAACGACTTGCTTATATTGTTCGTAACTCTCTAATTCATGAAGCGTTTTGTGCTGTACAGGGCAGGCAATCAAAAACTGGCGGCCATCCTTGCTCATCTTTTCCAGTTCTGCCTTTACGGTTTCAAGTACCAGAATATCAATGGCGGCCGTGTTTTGATCGCTTTGATCCTTATAAATCTCTTTGTATGAGGAAAAAGCGTCTGCCCCATGACGGTGGGGCAAGCATAGGTATGTTGTTAAGGCATTGCGGCGCAGGTCCCACAGCGGCATATAAGAATAACTTAGGTTTTGTGGAATTTGTTTGTTTTGAACTGACTTTGTCTGAGGTGCGCAATTTTTAGCATTCACATCAATCCGGTGCATTTTTTCAATTTTTTTTCGCTCAACAAAGGCTATTTCGTCCTGCAAGACAGGCTCTTCGCTTTCCTCGCCAGCAAAAGAATCTAGAAAGGCTGTAAACGATCCATCTTTTAACGACGCGGCGCGTATCTCGTTAATCGCTTGGCGGATTTCTATATTCCGCAAATCTTTTTCATCCAGTTCAAACAGCCTACGTCGTATTTCTTCGGCTATTTCCATGGCCTTGACCTCGCCTTCTTCTTTGCTGGCGTGGGCGAAAAGAATGACATAGGCTTCGTCGTGGTAGCGAATGAATATATCGCTTTTATCAAGACAGTTGGTGAGCACGTCCTCGACAGTTTCATACACAATTTTACTCAGGCCTGCCCATTGCTTGCCAAATCTTTTCTTGATTTTGTTCAGCTCCATAAGCTGGAGCTTGCCTGAAACAATCAGCGATTTTTTGCTGAGAAGCTGCACGCAAAGCTGGTCAAGTTTGGCCTGTTTTTCCGGACTTAAAGCGCGCCCGCATTTATAGTTAGGCGCTTGCGGTGGGCTTACAGAGGGGCGCGGCGCCTCTCTTTGAAAAAGCCGCTTTTTGATGGCGGAAATAACGCTTTTCAGCATGGCTGTAAAACCTTATCAATCACCGATAAAAGGCTATCTGGCTTGAACGGCTTGGGAAGAATGCAGGTGGCACCTACCTTTTCCGCTATTTTTAGAAAGCTCATATTCTGCGTGCTGCCACCACCGGACATCGCGATGATTTTTGCATTTGGGTTAACTTTGCGAATATCAAGTATGGTCTCAAGCCCTTCTTTGTCGGGCATCAGGATGTCGGTGATGACCACATCCGGCCTTTCTTGGCGGTACAAATCAAGGCCTGTCTTGCCGTTGTCAGCCTGAATAATGTCAAAACTTGCTTTGTTGAGAATGTTTTTGCAGGTCAATCGAATAAGTTCGTCATCTTCAATCAGCAGTATTTTAATATTTTTTGCCATACACCTACCCCTTTATATTCGCGCTTTCTCGATATGTTTGGCGTTAAAAAGCAGCCTGATTTCACCAAGCTGTATTTCTATAGCGAGTAATAAACGGGCTTTTTCTTCTGCAGGTGCTTGAAAAAGCATCTCGGCATCTCTGCAGCAATCTGAAAGACGTTGGGCACCTATTTGTGCGGCCGTTCCTTTAAGGCGGTGTGCCGCGTGCCGCCACTGTTCGCAAAAAGAGAGATCGGAGCAGCTGGTGCGAAGCTCTTGCAGTGATTGAAATGCAGACGCAAAGAAAGTTGATATAAAGGCGGCCTCTTGTTCCTCGCAACCATCGGTAAAAAGAGAAAAATGCTTTTTATCAATTATCGGCATCATAAAAGCAGGGTTACCGTACTGTGGGGTGTCCTTCGCGTTATCTGGCTCGAAATGCATCATGCCATCCTGCACAATCGGTTCTGCCGGTATATCTTTTATACCCTACAGACCATGGTAGCCCTCAAATATGGCATTCAGATTGCTGAAATATTTCCAAATATTATATTCTGTAGTGCCTTGAAAAAATTGGCTAAACACAGCCTAGGCAGCATCTAATAAAATCGAACCCGCTTGTTTCGCAACCTCCGTTGCTAGCTACAGACAATCTAGGCGAAAAAATTATTACGTCTCTTTCACCATCAAAATGATCGGTAAAAATCTCAAAAGAGAATCTTATCTATCTCACAGGGCGCGGACTTTTCACCTTTGTGTGTATAGATAAAGTGCACCGCTAGCCATTTTTTGGCGGGCTATCATCTAATTGTTTTTATTTGGAAATAATGGCGCGCCCGAAGAGATTCGAACTCCTAACCTTCTGATCCGTAGTCAGATGCTCTATCCAGTTGAGCTACGGGCGCGCAAGAGGCAGTGAGAAACACCGCCGTAGGAGCGCCGTTTTTACTGGATTTGCCAATAAACCGCAAGGCCTATTGAGCCGTTTTATGAAAAAATTTAACCCCTGTCAGTCGCCAACCCACGTCAGGCCGTCTGCTTGCCACAGGCATCCCCTTCATAAAAAAGGGAAAACCGGCCTGTGCCCCGCATATATTATATTGTCTGAAGCGGCTTTTATGGTTTAAAAAAGAACGTCAGTCTGTTACGAATATTCAACCATCTGATATCAGGCAGATTCTCACCATTTCCTTGCTCACGAGGTAACGGCCTTGCGTACAACATATTCTTTCGCGTTTTTCCCCCGGCTTGTTTTGCTTGGCGTCGCCTTTGTCGCCCTTGGCGCATCAAGCGCAATGGCCGGCTATACGCAGTCGCCTTCGCTGGTTGTCACCAATGACGCACCGCCCGAACTGGTGCCCGCCCCCATCAGCGCGCCCGTGCCACTGACAAGCACACCTGAAATGTCATACGAACCGCCACAACAAATGCCAGTACAGCAAATGCCCGTACAGCAAATGGCGCCCCAGTACGCAGCCCCACAACAAGTTGCCATGAGCATGAGCTCAACCGCCGGCATGGAAACAGCTGTCACACGCAAGATCAACAGCCTGAACGGTGACCTGCGCCAGATCGAAGCCAGCATCGGTCGTTTTGAAGACCGCCTGCGCGGCCTGCAAGCCAAAAGCGATGGCGAAGCATCGACCTATTACAACATCGTTGCCAGCATCAACACCGAACTGCAGGCAGGCACCACGCCTGGCAACCCGCTGCTGGTGCAACGCTGGAACAGCGCGCAAGACACACTCAATGGCTTGGCTGACAGCACCGGCCAGCTGACCGAACTGTCAAGCGACGTATCAACCGAAGCATCACGTGCCGCCTATCTGCAAGAAGCTGTGCGCGCGACTTATGGCCTGTCAGGCGCCGTTAAAGAAGACCACCAGATGCTGCGCATGACCGAAGATGGCGTCAACCAGACCATCATCAATCTCAACCGCCTGCTTACCAATGTCAGCGATGAAATCAACCGCCGTGACGCGTACCTGCGTGCCGAGCGTGCCAACATCCAGACGCTGACACTGGCTATTGCCAACGGCGAACTCTATGGCCAAAGCTTGTCAAACAACCTGTTCAAGCGCGCAACCGAAGACGGCCGCGAGATTTTTGGCGCACAACCCGCAAGCTATGGCGGTGCGATGATGGACCGCAGCGTCAGCCGCGCGCCACTGGCCGCCAACCGCCGCCCGCTGGTTGTTATTCGTTTTGACCGCCCTGGCGTTGATTACGAACAGCCGCTTTATGCTGCTGTCGGTCAAGCCCTCGACAAATATCCTTCTGCCCGTTTCAGCGTTGTTTCGGTCAGCCCCTCGCGCGGCAACCCCGCCGAAATGGCGATTGCCGGCAGCGATGCACGCAAGCGTGGCGAAGATGTCCTGCGCTCGCTCAGCCAGATGGGCGTGCCACTGGCCCGTGTTGATTTTGACAATGCAACCAGTGCGGATGTTCGCAGCAGCGAAGTTCACATTTATATCCAATAAACCGCGGGAAGCCGGTTCCATCGGCCCCCGCGAACAAACGCCACAAGCGCCCCTTGTGGCGTTTTTGTTAAAGACTGGAGACCACCTTAGGCAATGGAAAGCGTCGCGCACCATTCAGACCAGCTAACCGCTATCGCTCTTGTGACGATGGCTGCTCTGCTGTGTGGTCTGGCCTTGATGCGCCTGCGCCAGCCTGCGGTGGTTGGCTACATCGTTGCCGGTATCGTGCTGGGCCCCACGGGTTTCAAGCTGGTTGAAAACACCGAAACCGTCCAGCTACTGGCCGAACTTGGCGTGATCATGCTGCTGTTCCTGATCGGCATGGAGCTGAACATCCGCAGTTTCAAGAGCGTGATGCGCATGGCCCTGTCTGCCGCACTGTTGCAAATCGCCGTGGCCTTTGGCGCGTTTTGGATTGTCGGGCATTTCCTTGATTGGTCGATGGGCCGCATTACTGTCTTTGCCTTTGCCACCGCCATTTCATCAACGGCTGTTTCCATCAAGATCCTTGAGGAAACCGAAGACCTGCGCACCCCCGTGGGCCGCACCACTGTTTCTGTACTGGTGGCGCAGGATTTGGCCGTTATCCCCATGTTGCTGATTATTGGCGCGATGGGGGCGGCAGCTGCCGGTGCCGAAGAAGGCTCCGCCGGCATGGACATCGCCATCAAGCTTGGCATTTCCATCGGTCTGTTGGTGCTGGTCAGCTATGTGCTGG
>JBEIPH010000176.1:0-3864 GCA_040377115.1 Micavibrio sp.
AACTGACAGCGCATTTGATGAGCGACGCCGAGCGTAAGAAATTCCTTGATCTGGTTGACGCACTGGAAAAAGCCAACGCAGCTCAGCTGGCTGGCCTGACACCAAAATGCGACCTGATGGCGGTTGAAACGCTTAAGACGCGCGGCATTTATAATGCCGTAGCTGATGGTGAAACCGCTTGCCGTAAGGCTTGCTGATATGATGGCAACCCCCGGCAAATCTTTTCGTGTAGCCATTGCCGCCGCCACAAAGGCGGGTGCGCCGTTGCACATCATCGGTGTGGCCGATGGCAGTGATGCGCAGGAAGCAAAGAAAGCCGGTTTCAAGGCGATGTATCTTTCGGGCAGCCAGATGGCGGCAGCACGTGGCTGGGCGGATATTGGCCGTTTAGAACTGCGCCATGTGGCAGAATCAGTCGAACGCATACTCGATAGCGGTGTTGACCTACCTTTGCTGGTGGATATCGATACCGGATTCGATGACATCGCTGAAACGATTAATATGCTTGAAAAGCTTGGCGTGGCCGCTGTGCATGTCGAAGACCAGCAGGATCTGAAATTCTGCGGGCATCTGCCGGGCAAACACGTTGTCAGCAAAGAAGACGCCGTGGCGCGCATTAGCCGTGCTGTTGCCGCCAAAACCAACGCCGATTTTGTTTTAATGGCGCGCACTGATGCGCTGGCGGTTGAAGGTATGGAAAAAGCGCTTGAGCGTATTGCAGCTTATGCAGCAGCGGGTGCCGACATGATTTTTGCCGAAGCTTTCCCTGATATGGCGACTTATGGCGATGTTAAAAAGGCAGCGGGCGGCAAGCCTGTTTTGTGCAACATGACCGAGTTTGGCAAAATAGCGCTGAAAACGCCGGCGGAGATTGCGAAAGAAGCAGGTGCAAGCGTTGATATGGTGCTTAATCCGCTGTCAGTATACCGCGGGCAGCGCGAGACAGCTGCGCAGATGTATCGTGAAATTGCCGCAACAGGTTCGCAACGCGGATTGGTTGCAGAAAAGAAACTGCAAACCCGCGAAGATTTTCAATCATTGATTGATTATGACGGTCAAGTTGCCGCACGCGGCAAAATGCTTGGCGATAAAGCGAAATAATTCAGGCGCTGATATTGACGTTTTGGCCGCGCTGGCTGTCCACGCTGGCAGCGATCAGGTTGACCATCTTTTGGTTCGCCTCATTCGCTGATTTTTGTACAGCCACAGCAATATTCAACTGTGTCAGTGATTGTTGTGTGTAGGCGGCTGTAACAGCAGACATTCTAAATCCCCCCGGACTTGGTCAGATCTTTATCTTACCAGCCATATATTAATAAAAGATCACTGAATTTAGGTTATTAATTTCAATGGGTTACGGTCTATTCAGGCGCGTATTTTTACGCTAAGGTGGCTAAGTTTTATTATTGATGCGGAGGATTCCCAGCATGTCAGACATCGTTATCCAAAAAGGCCTTGCCGGCGTTTATTCAGATACCTCGAAAATCTCCAAGGTTTTTGATGAAACCAATACGCTGACATACTACGGCTATCCTGTTCAGGAACTGGCCGAGCGTTGCCGTTTTGAAGAAGTGGCCTGGTTGCTGTGGCATGGCGAACTGCCAACGGCAGCTCAGCTAAAGGAACTTGAGGACAAAGAGCGCAGCTTGCGCGACATTCCTGCAGGTCTTATCACCGTGCTGCGCCAGTTCCGCGCCGATGCACACCCGATGGACACGCTGCGCACGGCGATCAGCTTTCTGGGTGCCCAAGATGCGGAGTGGGTGGATAACAGCCGTGATGGATTACTGAAAAAATCAATCAATATGCTGGCAAAAATTCCAACGATTATTGCCGCTGATGCGCGCATTCGTGCAGGCAAAGAGCCAATAGACCCCAAGCGCGATCTGAGCATGGCTGAAAACTTCTTTCATATGTATTTTGGCGAAGTGCCGGATGCCAAGGTTGTGCGCTGCTTTGATGCATCACTGACGTTTTATGCGGAGCATGGCTTTAACGCGTCGACCTTTACCGCCCGTACGATTGTTTCAAGCCTGTCGGATATCTATTCGGCGGTGACGGGTGCAATTGGCTCCCTCAAAGGGCCGCTGCATGGCGGTGCTAACGAGGCCGTTATGCACATGCTGCTTGATATCGGCACACCCGATAAGGCGCAGGCCTGGATTGACGAGGCGTTGGCGCCCATTCCGGGCGGCAAGAAAAAGCTGGTCATGGGCTTTGGCCACCGCGTGTACAAAAACGGCGACAGCCGCGTGCCGCATATGACCAAATATTTCCATGACATGGCCGCTATCAAAAATGGTCAGCACTGGGTGGAAATTGAAAAGATCCTTGAAAAAGCGATGGTCGAGCGCAAGAACATCCACCCCAACCTTGATTATCCGGTGGGGCCTGCCTATTACCTGATGGGTTTTGATATTCCCGTCTTTACGCCCATTTTTGTGATGAGCCGTATCACGGGCTGGAGCGCACATATCATCGAACAGCTGGCCGATAACAAATTGATGCGCCCATTGTCCGTTTACAATGGCGTGCCGCAGCGTCCCGTGCCTGAAATAAGCCAGCGCAAGGCGGCTTAAGCGCGCACCAGTTTTTCGTACTTATCACGCAGCAGGCGGGTAACGGGGCCAACGGTATAGGCGCGCCCGTCAATTTCGCCAATGGCGGTGACTTCGGCGGCGGTACCGGTGGCAAAGCATTCATCTGCCTGGGCAAGTTCGTCAGGCATGATTGTGCGCTCGACAACTTTGATGCCTTCCGCGCGCGCAAGGTCCATGACTGTTTGGCGTGTGATACCGCGCAGGAAGCAATCCGCAACGGGCGTATGAAGTTCACCGTTTTGGACAATGAAAAAGTTTGCGCCGGTAAGTTCAGCTACATGCCCGCGGTAATCAAGCATCAGGGCATCATGATAGCCTGCATTTTCTGATTCATGCTTTGACAGCGTGCAAATCATATAAAGGCCAGCTGCTTTTGCATGGACTGGACCATTTTGAGGTGACGGACGGCGCCAGCGTGAGGTAACAATACGAATGCCTTTTTCGCGCATTTCCGGCGGGAAATAGCTAGGCCATTGCCAGGCGGCAACGGCAAAGTGAATTTTTGTGTGTTGTGCAGCAACGCCCATTTGTTCAGGCCCGCGCCAGGCAAGCGGACGCAGATAACCATCAACAATATTGTTTGAACGGACGGTTTCAAGGCAGGCTTCGTTGATTTGTTGCGCGGTATAGCCGATCTTCATATCCATCATGCCGCAGCCTTCAAGAAGGCGATCGGTGTGTTCCTGAAGTTTAAAAATTTTTCCGTTGTAACAGCGAATACCTTCAAACACCGCGCTGGCGTAATGCAGCGCATGGGTCAGAAAATGTATTTTGGCATCGCGCCACGGAAGCAGGCGGCCATCCATCCAGATTTGGCCGTCGCGGTCGTCATAGGGAATGATGGACATGTAAATACCTGAAATCTTATTGGTCGTGATGCGGCACCATACAGGGCCTGTCTCTCGATTATAAGCGACCTTGTGCAGCGCAGAAAATGACGATTATTGTTTTCATAACGTACAACAAGCTGGGTGCAGCCCTGTAATGCTGTGCTAGATTGACGGTTATGAGTGATGCAAAGCCAGTATTACAGCCATTTATGATCGATTCAGCAGCTTTGCTGGCTGCGGAGCAAAAGCCGCATGTGCTGGTGATTGATGACGATCAGCGGCTGCGCGAGCTGCTGTTTAAATTTCTCACCTCCAACGGTTTTTTGGTAACGATGGCTGAAAGTGCTGCTCAGGCGCGCGAGATGCTTGCTGTTTTGCGGTTTGATATGGCTGTTTGCGACGTGATGATGCCAGGCGAAGACGGCCTGAGCCTG
>JBEIPH010000080.1:0-5448 GCA_040377115.1 Micavibrio sp.
AGCCCTCGCGCTGCAAAAGATCTGCCAGCGCCAGCGTGACCGGTGTTTTACCCGCACCACCCGCCACAATATTGCCCACACAGACAACAGGCCGCGCCATTGGCACCGGATAATACATGTCAAATCTTTGGCGCTGGACAGCGGCATAGCCCCAACCAAACGGCGCCAGCAACACAGGCAAAAACCGATAAACCCCGCGACCCTGTCCGTACCAGAACTTTGGCGTTGCAATCATCGGAAACAGATTTTTCATGCAGCCACCTGCCCGCTGATCTGCTTCTTTGCTGGCAGCCATGGCGACAGCGCTGTGTAAATTTCACCAATCACTTCGCCCTGTTGGTTTACCCAATTCTGCGCCGCACGGCCCGCCGCTTGCGCCACAGCGGGGTCTTGCAGACATTGCAAAAGTTTCTTTTGCAGATCTTCTGCATCGCTTACCCGTAGCAAAGCACCACGGCTGATGAATTCTTGCTCAATACTGATAAAGTTATGCATGGAGGGGCCACAGAAAATGGCGGCACCAAACTGGGCTGGCTCGATCGGGTTGTGGCCACCAATTGGGGCAAAGGTCCCGCCCATCACGACCAATGGGCAGAGGCGGAAAAACACCCCAAGTTCGCCCAGCGTATCCGCCAGATAAATTTCTGTGCGCGCATCTGGCAGGCGACCTTCGCTGCGCCTGACAACGTTAAATCTCTGCGCTGTCAGTTGCTCTGCAATATCCGCACCGCGTACGGGGTGGCGGGGCACGATGATGGTCAGGACATTCTTTTCTGTCGCTGACAGGTCACGCTGAACAGCCGCCGCAATATCTTCTTCGCCCGGATGGGTGCTGGCCCACAGCACACAGGCGCGCGCACCAAGGGCTGGCGCCATTTCCATCCGCGCCGCTTCGTTATCAGGCAATACGGGCGCGGCATATTTAAGATTGGCGCTGATGCGGACATCTTTTGCACCCAGTACGCGCAACCGCGCAGCCTCCGCCTCGTTCTGCGCAAGGCAGCACACAAAGGTGTCCAGCATTTTGCGCGCAAGGCTGCTGACGCGACGCCAGTTGCTAAAGCTTTTTTGCGACATACGGGCATTGAGCAATACAGCAGGAATACGGCGCTGCTTGACCGCATAAAGCAAATTCGGCCACAGCTCGGACTCAGACCACAGCACCAGATCTGGCCGCCAGTAGTTCACAAAACTTTCTGCCCAGTCCGGATGATCAACAGGCACATATTGATGGATAACGGCCTTTGGCAGACGGCTTTCCATCAGCTTGGCCGAGGTTACGGTGCCTGTTGTCAGCAGCAGGTGAAGGTCTGGCCGATCGCGGCCCAGATAATCGATAACCGACAGCAGAGAGATAGACTCACCAACACTTGCTGCATGCAGCCAGATCAGCGCCCCTTCAGGGCGCGGCCGCGATGGCTGTCCCATACGTTCACCCAGACGCGCGCCATCCTCTTTGCCGCGCGCAAGGCGTCGCTGCAGGTAGGCTTCAAGCGCGGGGCGAAAAAGGCGCAGGCAAAAACGGTAAATTGGCAGAACCATATGGGTCAGTTTGGTGATTTTATCAGGGATTTCAAGCTTTTCTTGCCCCAACCACGCTCCTGCCCTAAACTTGATAGAGGATATTATGCGGGATCAGGCAGTTGATGGACGACACAGACCCAAAAGAGCTTGAAAAACAAGCGCGCCGCGAAAACGCCCTCGCCGAGCTCAAGCGCCAGATTGTTCAGACAAAATCACGTCTGGACCCCAGCTTGCTTGAAAAAATGGCTGCTTTAGCAGCGGCAAGCGCTAAACAAGGGGGCAAAGCACCCTATGACCGTGCCGCCGCCGCCAAGGCGGTCGAGCTTTTTCTAAGCAGCCACGGAGATGAAAAAGGCCTGCGGCAAAGGCTGCTGTCCTTCATCCAGAAAAAGTCACAGTAAGTTTGGTGGTTACATCTGGCTGATAATGTCAGCTGTTGTCGCCGCATTGCCAAGTGAGGGCGCTGTCGGCCAGCTGGGCATGGCACCAGGGGCACTAAGCGCGCCGCCGGTCACATCAAACAAAGCCCTGTCAACGATGTCCGTGTGGTTACCAATACCCGTTGCCGCATCAATAAACGCGCCGCCAGCATCGGGATAATTACCACTGATAAAGCTGCTGAGGGGGATAAGCGGTGCACCCATGCTGGGCCCGTTACCCTGCAAAGAAACCTTAGCATCGGAAGGATCGTCATCTGTCCACATATTGGCCAAATGGTCGCAATCGATATCAGCTGTCTGGGCCATGATTGTGCCGCCCATGACGTTGCCAATCAGCGGCTGGATTGCACTGTTCATCGCACTTTGCAGCGTGCTCATCAGTTGATCCGCAATTTGTTGCGCAGCCTCAAGCGCCGCCACCGTGCCAATAATAACAGGCGACGGCAAAGGCAAGTTAAGCGCCTGCGCAATCGACCTGATTGTATTGATCGCATTCAAAATGCTGCTGATGTTGGAAGTAAAGCCGTTCATCGCAGAGGTAATGCTGTTAATCGGCCCCGTAACACTGCTCAGCAAATTTGTGATCGTGCTTGAAATTGCCGTCGTACCCAAAAGCTCTGACAGCGCGCCACCAAAGTTATTGCCAAGGTGGGTGGTCAGCTGCGGTAATACTACCGCCTCAAGATCCTTAATCAGAAAATCATCAGAACCCCAGTTTGGATAGGCAAGCGGTGGGGTAAACACGACAGTGTTTGCGGCAGGCACAGCTGAGTCATGTTTGTCCGAGAAAATCGCCCCAAGGCGCGAAGTAACACCGATAGCCTGATCAAGACAGGTCAGACCAGCAGATGGGTCTGGGCGCGTATTGATCTCAGCCGTCATCGCGTAATCGCGAACCTTAAGTGCTTCAGCTCTGTTTTTCTGAGCTTCCTGAAAGTTGGGATCACAGCCAGGCTCGGCCGCTGCCGGCGCTGGAGCTGGGCCTGGGCCAGGACCTGGGCCCGGCGCAATCGCCGCAAAGGCATTGGCTGTAAGCGAAAAGATGACAATCGCTGCCAGCAAAGGAACTCGTTTAAACAATCTAATTCTCATGGCACTCACGCCTTTCCTTTAGGGGCAGCCGGCTGGGGAGTTACCCGCCGCACGCAGTGCATCACAAAGACTGTTTGCGCTGGCAAAACTCGGCACGTTAGGGCTGGGCAGCGCGTTCATGGCTGAATTAAAATTGCTGAAGGTGTTATTGCCCGCCGAAGCTTCCCATGATTTTCTAAATTTCTCGCCGGCACCTGATGGCAGGCTTCCATTCAGCAGGTTGGCAATCGAGGCAAAGGGTACACTTGTGTTAACACCAGAAGTCGCGATTGCTTCCCACTGTTGCTGGATACCTTCACAATCGTATTGATCCTCTAGCGTTGCAGCCCCAGAACCAAAAGTGCTACCAAGAACACCCGTTAGCAAGCTGCCCAAAACGCCTCCAGGGCTAAAGCCGATGATGTCACCAAAAAAATCGATGATGGAACTGTCAAAGTCATCATAGAAACTGCCAAGCGCACTACCGACAATCGGTTGCAGGTCGCTCATAAAATCTCCAGAGAAAAGCTCACCACCTGTTTTTGCCGAAACACCCGCTGCCTGATTGTTACAAGTGGACATCAAAACAGACGCTGGCTGTTTGATATTCTCATCCATGATGGCCTTATCAACCGCAACCAGTGCATCGCCCTTGCGACGCGCCGCTTCAAGCGCATTGGTATTACAACCAGGAACTGTGGCTGTTCCCGCTGGTGGCGGCCCAGGCGCAATCGCAGCAAATGCAGGCGCACCCATCAGCAACATCAACACAATCATGGTTGCCAATGCGGCCATCATTGTTTTTACCACCGATGGTTCATGCACGGCCCTGGCAACAGCAGCATGGTTGGAATGGCGCGACGGACGGCGGTCAAAAGTCATGGCAAACTCCACGAACAGGTTATAATGTTATTTTAGCAAAATTTGATATAAATGTCTTTAATAAACTCGGGCATTTGACGTTAAGTATCTTGTAATTAAAGGAAATTCGCCACATATGCGGATCACCAGCGGACAACACAAAGGACGAAATCTGACAAGTCCGGCAGGACTCGGGACGCGCCCAACGTCTGACCGCGCCCGTCAGGCTGTCTTTAATTTGTTGTTGCACGCCCGCTGGCGGCCCTTTGATGATCTTGAGGGCGTTTATGTCATGGATGTCTTTGCCGGCACCGGCGCTTTGGGGCTTGAGGCCCTGTCGCGCGGCGCTGCCCACGCCGTCTTTGTCGAAAGCGACCGCACCGCCCTTGCCGCCCTGCGCCAGAATATCGCGGCCTGCACGGCTGACAAACAAAGTCTGGTCATGGCAACCTCTGCCCTGCAGCTGGCCGCCAGACCCGCAAGCGTTGCTGCCCGTCAGCTGATCTTTTTTGATCCGCCTTATAATACGGCTGATAAAAAACAGGATCTTGGATGTCACGCCCTTGCCTCTCTGGTGAAGGCGAACTGGCTTGCACCAGACGCCCTGTGCGTCATGGAAATGTCAAAGAAACATCCCGAAGAAGCACCATCAGGATTTAACATCCTTGACGAGCGCGACTATGGCGTTGCCCTGCTGCGCTTCCTTCAGCCGCACGCTTGATTATTCTGCGGCGACTTCAATCTTGTTGATGTACTCACGCAGCTCTGCCAAGGCTTCGTCACGTTTTGCTTGCTGGGCTGAAACTTCCTCGGCCAATATCAGCAGGCGGTCTTCTTGCTCTGACAGCTTGGTCAGGTATTTCTGCTGTACATCTGATTTCCCTTGCAGACGGCCAAGGTTTTCACGCACTCGCGCCTGATCATTGAAAATCGTTTCGCGCTCGCGTTCATGCTTGGCAATTTCCTGATCGATAACATCAATCTTGCGGCGCATGTCGGCCAGTTCTTCGAACAGCTTGCGCGTTTTGGCATCTACGCGGTCACCCGCACTGGCATAGCTGACAAAATCATGGGTTGAAAAATCAACCATGCTGTAGCTTTGCCAGACGGTACTTTCAAGCACAACATCAAGGGCCTTTTCCTCGCCCGCTTTCAGGGCCACGCGCAGACGGTAGTATTGATCAGCCACTTCCGCTTCTTTAGGGTCGGGGCTGACCAGTTTGAAATCGCCACGACGTGGATGCTCGATGATCACCATACGCGCCTCTTTGGGTGGCGCTTTGATGGTGTAGGTGGTTTTTTCTTTGACTGTTTGCGCCACACGCAACACGCCACCGCTGATCGACACACGACCATCCTGACTGTCGCTTGAGGTGTTGCGATCAATCGTCACCTTGCTGTCAAGCGCATAAGTAACCAGACGTTTTTCACCAGCGGCCAGCACGGGCAGCTTGGCATCACCCACATAGGCTGTGCCTTTAAGCCCTGCGTTTTCCTCATACAGCGTCAAAACACCGGGTGGCAGACCGCTGTCACCATCGTTTTTAACCTC
>JBEIPH010000102.1:0-5040 GCA_040377115.1 Micavibrio sp.
GGCGTGCTGGTGCTGCCGGTGCGTGGTACGGCCGATGCGGCGGTGTCGCGTGAGTCGCTTGCTATTCGACAATTGCCACAGGTGTTTGACGACGCCGCTGTAGTTGATACCAAAGGTGGCAAAGAAGGTGCTGATCCATCAACTGTGCCACCCCCGCTTGGTGGCGTGATGGAAGCCATGGAAAATAACGCCATTGCCCCCAACCTTGATGGATACACAGTGACATCGCTTTCCGCCAATCGTGGCGTTGTTAATGGCCCACTTGGCAGCCTTGTGGTGCGCGATGGTGAAGATGTGGTCATTTCCGGCGTGCGTTGGACGGTAACCATCACCCGCACGGGCGTTGTGCTGACCAGCCGTAATGATGAAGTTTTGCTGGTGTTTGATAAATCACTGAGAGCAAGCGGCATTACGAATGCGGCAGGCACATCGTCTTCAGGATCGAGCACTTCTTCAACTTCATCCTCTTCGACAACTGACACTTCTTCGTCCTCTAGCTCAACGACAGATAACTGATCAACAGGGGTGTTCCTGACGTGAACGACGGCGACAACAAACAGACGGACAGCAAAGAAGAGATCCTGCAAAAAGCAGGGCTTGTGCGTGCGGAAGAGGTTTTGCCCGAAGAAATTCGCAAGACCGACCGTCGCCAGACTGAAGCCGGTCCGCCTGACGGATTTGAACGCCGTAAGGGCGACCGCCGCAAGTTGCGCTCAACCATCAGCCGTGAACGCTATCTGGATATGGTCATGCGCGAGCGTGCCATGATGGCCCAGCAGGGGTATACCCGATCAACCGAGCAGCTGTTAAGCGCTGCCGGTGTGGGTGCCGAGGCGGAGGTAACAAGTGGCGAGCGTGACAGCGCTTCGGGTGACCAGCTGCGCGCAAACTTGCCGGTGCAAACCTGGCTGCCGCTGAGCATTCACCTTGTTGGTCTTGAAAAAGGTGTGCTGACAATCGCGCCCTTGCACGAGCTTTCCGAGCGCCAAGTGGCAAACCTCAAGAACGCCGCGGTACGTATCGGATATAAAATTGACAGGGTTGAAAGCGAATTGTGGGATCGCGCCGAGCTGCAGCGCACCTTGCAAAGCGTGCATGACCTTTCAGCGGATCGCTGTGAAAAAACACTTTCAAGCTGGCTATCAGATATCGACAACGGCCTGCTGCTCAACCAGTTCCAGCGCGATATGCTGGCTGAAGCATTACAGATGCGGGTGTCGGATATTCACCTGCTGCAAGACAACGCGCCGGATGCGCCCAACTGGATCAAATACCGCATCGATGGCGACATTGTACCCATGCACTTGCTGCCAGCTGACGCCATGGCGCGTTTGACCACATTGCTCAAGCGCGAGGCGGGTTTGAACTTCGGTGACAGATCGACCCCGAAAGACGGACGCTTTGGTTTTATCTGGCAGGGCCGTTCGATTGACGTGCGTGTGGCGGCGGGCCCTCAGGCGCAGGATGGTGAAAAGCTAACCCTTCGTCTGCTTGACCGCGCCTCTTTGCGTAGTTTTGAAGAATTGTTTGCGCGCTATCCCGAAGTTTCAAACCAGCTGAGCATGATGCTGTCGCCTGAAATCAAAGGTGGTGGCGGCTTGCTTTTGATGTCTGGTCCAACGGGTTCGGGTAAGTCGACCACGCTTTACGCCTGCGTTCTTGAAATTGACCGTCGTCGTCGCCACGTGTTGTCGATTGAAGACCCAATTGAATACGAAATGCGCTATGCCACCCAGTGGCAGGTTGCAGGCGGTGTTTCTGGGCGTGAGTTTGCCGATTTGATCCGTGCCGCCATGCGTCATGACCCTGACTATATCATCATTGGTGAGATGCGCGATATGGCGACGGTTGAAACCGCGCTCAAGGCGGCTGAATCTGGTCACACGGTTATTTCAACCATCCACGCCGATACGGCTGTGCAGACGCTCGAACGTTTGCGCTCCTTTATGCCATCAGAGCGCGAGCGTTCTTCGACCTATACCTTGTCCCAGCAGATCCGCGGTGTTCTTAACCAGCGACTGATCAAAACGCTTTGCCACTCATGCGCCAATAAGACCGAAGCTGGCAAGGTTCTTGATGCGCATCAGCTGGAAATCCTGCATCTGCAGCCCGATACGATGATTAAGACGCATAACGCCAGCGGTTGTGACCTTTGCAACCGTACGGGCGTTTATGGTCGTACAATTTTGCTGGAAGCCCTTTTGATCGACACGCCGCCATCGCGCCGCGATCCGGTGTTTCAGGCCCTGATGACCAACGTCAACGACGTGCTGGCGCTTGATCACGTTACCCACGTTAGCCGCACAGATGGTGTGCGCTCGCTGGTGCGTGATGGCTTGATTGATCCTAAAGTCGCCCTCGCTCTGGTTAACGAGTAAAGGGGGCGGACCATGCAGCAGTGGATCGTCGAATTTACGGTCGATACACCCGCCGGCCCCAAAATGATGGTTGAATCATACTATATGCCCACGGCCGCTGACGTGCGCAACGAGATCACCAAGCGTGGCGGATATGTATTGACCATCCGCACCCATGAACGCTCCCCATTTGAACGTTGGCTGGCCAGATCAAGCTGGTGGCAGGTACAGTTGCTGCGCGGTATTCAGTTCCGCTCTACCGCTACTTCGCCCGGTGTTGCCCTGTGGCGTCTGATCCAGTCTGAAACCAATCCGCGCAGGCAAAATATTTTATCTCCGGCGCGTGAGGCGCTTAGTCGGGGTCTTGGCGTTATTGACGCGCTCAAGGCGTTGCAGATTTTTGATCACAGCACGCTGTCCATTCTATCAGCGTCGGAACGCTCAAACCGCCTGCATGAAGGCATTCCGCATGCCATTCAGAATATCACCCAGAAACGCAAAAACCGCCGCGCGGTGATTGGTACGATGTCATGGATCGGCTTTGACATTCTAACCATCGTGCAGGGTATGTTCTGGGGTAAGGACAAGATCATTGGCTGGTTCAAAGGCAACCCACCAACGGAAGCCGATAAGCTTGAACAGTTTAACATCGTTGTCGGCAGACTTGCGCTGCTGTGGGATGTTTTGTTGTGGCTGGCCGGTGCCATGGCGGCGTTTCTTATCTGGTGTATCCTGTCGTTCTGGCACAACCGCGGCAAGCGCGATTTTCCAACCGCGCGTATCGTGCGCAAGATCCCGCTGATCGGCGCTTATTTGCGCGACTTGGCGTTTTCGGATTCAACGTCAGCTGCCGCGCGTATGTTGCGTGGTAACGTGCCAATTGCCGACGTTCTGGCACAGGCAGCCGAAGCATCAAGCTTGCCCGAGGTTGCGGATTACTGGGTTAATGCGCGCACCGACCTTGCGCGCGGTGTAAACCTCGGCGCCGCCCTTGACCGCGAACCGCTGACAAAATCAGAACGTTTGGAGCTGGCCGGTATTTCAGACCTCAGTCAGGTCGCAACGCTGATGGAATCTATTTCCGAGATGCGTGCGCAAGCATCAAAAACCAAACACAGCCTGATCGTTTGGCTGGCTTTTGGTTTATCGGGCCTTTATCTTGTGATCGCCTTTGGCAGTGCTATTTATGCCCTGACGGTCATGAACATGAGTATGGATAGTATGATGAACTCGTTCATGTCAGGCGGCGAAGGCGGCGGTGGCGGAGATGATTCAGGGGGGATGATGTAATGGCTGGTTTACCAGACGGATTGCAGGGCGTTGTCAGCGGTGATAAGTCGGGCAAAGGTTCCCTTTTTGGCGGCATGCTCAACCTTGGCGATGGCGCTCAGGCCCGCTTGATCCCGCATTTACCCTCTGATCTGGTCGGCGGATCGATACCTTATATCGCTGGCCGCGAAGATGAAGGTGTCTGGAATGCAGCAGCGCAGTCTTGCGGCACCGAGCGTGTGCATTACTGCTACACCATCAGCGATGATCGTTGCTGGTATCTGGCCACGCCATCATCAGCCCTGACCAGTCATCCTGACAGCTGGTGCCCGTTGGCAGCAGCCCTGCCCGGCAACAGTGAATATTGGGACCGCCAGACGGTTTATCTGTACGAACAAGACGGTGCGGCGGGCGCGCTCCGCTGGGATAACGAGACAGGCCGCATGCAGGTGTTCCTTGGTGCATCGCGTACAATTTTGCCACGTATCCAGAGCATGGAAGCAAACTTCGTCACCATTAATCCCGAAGCTGCCAAAGTCGTGCGTTGGAAAAACCGCGCCCTGCATCAGGAAAGGCTGGCGCGCATGATGGCGCGCGGGCTTTTGTTTTCGGGGTTGCTGGTTGCTTTCATTGCCCTGTTTGTTTGGGTGGGGTCTTATACGATGGTGAATGTGATTTCACCGCGCCTTGATCAAGCCAAGAAAACCACGACCGATGCCACCAACAAACTGATGCTTGATGCCACCGTCGCCCTGCAATCAAACACCGACCGCCATCTGGCCCGCGTGATCGAGCTGTTTAACACGATCGGCAGCTTTGGTGGCGTGCTGGTTAAATACGAGGTTAAGGGCGGCAACGAAATTGTCTGGGAAGCGCTGATCCCGACTGCGGTAGCGCCCAGCCAGCTGCAGGCCACAGCCCTTGGGGTTGAACAGGGACGGGTGAGGATTCGCGGTACCAATTGACAGAAGCCTGTTATTTGGCTGTGAACGTCCGTTCATGGGAAAGTATTTATTGAACCCCTTGATTAAAGACGATAAAGTTTTATTCGGCCTGCCCTAAAACCGCCACAATTCGGGTGCAGGATAGATAATGGAGGGCGTAATTGCGCCCGCATGCAATGATCTGAAAGGATCGCCAACGACGTGAAAAAAGCCGGCAAAATCGGTGGTAAGTTTGACTTCAAGGCCCTGCAGAAATACACCAATCCGCAGGCCGTGAAGGATTTTGACGCGTTTCTTGACGCGATGCCGGTCAATGTCGGATACAACGCACTGATCGCGGCAGGTATTGCCTGGGCTATTGCCGGTGCGGCTGTTGTGTTTACTTCGATGGAAGTGCAAAAGGTTAGCGAACTGCGCGCCGAATTGATGCAGATCGAAGCCCTCACCCCACCCATTCCCGAACTGAAGTA
>JBEIPH010000251.1:0-2562 GCA_040377115.1 Micavibrio sp.
ACCCTGATCAAGATCAGGCATCGATCCATCAATAACAGGCTGTTCGCCTTCAGCCGGATCAACCATACCGTTATTACCGTGCTGGTCACCCTGACCTTGATGGCCGCCCTGCCCTTGCTGATAGCCCGGGGGCTGGCTGCGGGCGTATTCTTCGGTCATCTCGTTGATCATACGTTGATAGTGTTCGGCATGCTGCAGATAGCTTTCGGCCAGAACACGGTCACCAGCAGAAGCGGCGTCTTTGGCAAGGCCAATGTACTTTTCATTGATCTGGTAAGCGTTGCCACGAATGCGCACATCAGGGCCATTGCTGTCAAACGTCTGGACACGGGGATTAACGCGCCCGCGGTTGCTGCCGCCATTGTTGTGGTGATGATGGCCCTGTCCGCCACCCTGACCATTGTTGCGACCGCGAAACCGGCGTCCGTTTTGATTGTGCCTCATGTGTATGTCTGCTGCTTTTCTGTTTTCTATGGGTGGATTATAGGGCCGCTTGCATCATGCGAAATTAAAAGGCGCTTGCGAGGGGCTTTTACCGGCAACGGACCAAATTTAAAGCCCTGCCTAAACCGACCGGAGCCTGTCAAACCGTGCGACTAAAACGCGCGGGTTACCGCCCAGATCCTGTCTTGTTTCTAACACAGTCAGCCCCCCTTTCGCAAGGATGTCTTTTACCGATTCCGCCTGCTGATAGCCAATCTCGACAAACAGCCACCCCCCTGATTTTAACAATAAGGGCAAGCGGTTAGCGATTTCACGATACGCCGCAAGGCCATTTTCTGGGGCAAAAAGCGCTGCTGGCGGGTCATACAGGGCCACTTCGGGCATCAGCCCTGCCGCCTCGTCCTCGGCAATATAGGGGGGGTTGCTGACCACCACATCAAACAAGCCATTAGGTGTATAGTCACCCCACCCCACCACCTCAAAGCGCGCGCGGGTATCAAGGCCCTGCGCCTTTGCATTTTGGATCGCGACATCAACCGCACCTGCGCTGATGTCGATACCAGTGCCTTTAGCCCCCTGCCATTCATTGAGCAAAGACAACAATAGACAGCCCGTACCCGTGCCGATGTCCAGCACGGTGGCCGGCGGTGTTTTGACATGGGCCAGCGCTGCTTCGATCAGTGTTTCGCTATCTGCGCGTGGATCGAGCGTATCAGGCGTGACAATAAAATCTGCCTTCCAAAAAGCCCGCTTGCCGACAATGCGTGAAACCGGCTCGCGCTTTAGGCGGCGTTCAACCAGTTTTTCCAGTTTGGATTGTTGCTCTGGTGCGATGGTGGCGTTACCGCGCATCAGCAGTTCTTCATGCGTCATGCCCACGGCATGCTGTACCAGCAATCGGGCGTCGGCCACCGGTGTATCAATGCCTGATTCCTTGAGTATATTTACCACGGCTTGCCAGACCGTTTTAACGGCAACTGCTGTATTGTTCACCAGCTCATCTCCGTCAGCAGGGCCGCCTGATCTTCAGTGATCAGCGGGTCAATAATCTCATCAAGACATTCACCCGTTATCACGCGATCAAGCTTATAAAGCGTCAGGTTGATACGGTGGTCGGTCACGCGCCCCTGTGGGAAATTATAGGTACGGATACGCTCGGACCTATCGCCACTGCCCACTTGCTCGCGTCTGTTGGCGGCACGGGCGCTATCGACCTTCTGGCGTTCCAGATCATAAAGACGGGCACGCAGGATTTTAAGCGCGCGGGCTTTATTTTTGTGCTGTGATTTTTCATCCTGCTGCACTACCGCCAAACCAGTTGGCAAATGGGTGATACGCACGGCAGATTCGGTTTTGTTAACGTGCTGGCCACCCGCACCGCCGGCCCTCATCACATCAATGCGCAGGTCTTCATCGCGCAAGACGATGTCAACTTCCTCGGCCTCTGGCAGCACCGCGACGGTTGCGGCAGAGGTGTGGATGCGACCCGAAGCCTCGGTTGCAGGCACGCGCTGCACGCGATGCACGCCCGATTCATATTTCAGCCTGCCAAAAACATCGCGCCCGTTAATTTCAACAACGACCTGTTTAAGGCCACCCAGGTCGTTTTCCGCCATTTCCATGACTTCGAATTGCCAGTTGCGCGCGGCGGCATAGCGTTTGTACATATCAAAAAGGTCTGCCGCAAAAAGGGCAGCTTCATCCCCGCCCGTACCCGCGCGAATTTCAAGGATAGCGCTTTTTGCATCCGCTGCGTCTTTTGGCAGCAGGGCGATGTGAATGTTTTTTTCCATCGTTGGAATGCTGTCACGCAGGGCATAGTAATCTTCTTCGGCCAAGGCGCGCATTTCACGATCACCGGTTGTGTCGTTCATCAAGGCCTCTAGATCAGCCAGTTCCTTTTTTGCCTTTTTTATTTCGCGGATCAGGCCAACCAGAGGCGTAATCTCGGCATACTCGCGCGACAATTTGGTGAAATTATCTGAATCAAGGGTGCCGGTTGCCAAAAGTGCTTCGATCTCATCAAAGCGGCTGAGCACCTGATCAAGCTTGCGATCAATCGACATCAGCTTTCTGCCTTTTTGCTGGCGTCGATCTGGCGTGCTTTTTCTTCAACCA
>JBEIPH010000009.1:0-10671 GCA_040377115.1 Micavibrio sp.
CTCCCTGTTTAAGGACAAAGCCGTTTCCGCACGCGAGCTTGATGAACGCATCAATGCCCATGCCGCCGCCGAGGCCGCTGTCAAGGCAGCAGAAGCACAAAGAGAACTCGCCCAGCTTGACCTTGAATACGCAGAGGTTAAAGCGCCTATCACAGGTCGCGTTGGCCGCCCTGACATCACGGTTGGCAATACCGTGCGCAATGGCGAAGATGTTTTGACCACCATGCAGTCAACCAATCCGATTTATGCGGATTTTGACATTGATGAGCAAACCTATCTGCACCTGATGAAGTCGGTGCGTGTTGATAACAGCCTGTCAGAGATGACTGTTGATATGGCACTGGCAGATGAAGCTGATTTCATGCGCAAAGGGCGTATCAAGTCATTTGACAACCAGTTGGGTGTTGAAAGCGGCACCATTCGTGTGCGCGCTGAATTTGCTAATACCGATGGTTTGTTAACCCCCGGTCTTTTTGCGCGCATCCGTTTGGGCGGTGCAGACAAGAAACAGGCCATCATTATTAATGACGTCGCTGTAAGCACAGACCAGAGCAAGCGTTTTGTTTATGTTGTCGATGCAGCTGGCAATGTTCAATACCGCCAGATAACGCTGGGCGCTATCCATCCCGAAGGCCGTATTGTTCAAGACGGATTGAAGGCCGGCGAGCTTATCATCGTGAATGGTTTGATGCGCGCACGCCCCGGCATGCAGGTAAGCCCGATGCTGGTTGATATGCAGACCTTGCAGCCCCCAGGTGGCGCGCCTGCCGGTATGCAACTACCCGCAGGTATGGGTGAACCGCCAACTGAATAAAGACAGATAACTTTTTATTTTCTTCCTTCTATCAAGGACATCTGCCACATGGATATCTCGCGTTTTTTCGTCGACAGGCCCATTTTTGCCGCGGTGCTGTCGATCATCATCTTTGTGGCCGGATTGATCTGCCTGCCGTTGCTGCCGATTTCGGAATACCACGAAGTGACGCCGCCCTCGGTGGTTGTCCGCGCAAGTTATCCGGGCGCTAACCCAAAAATCATCGCCTCGACTGTTGCAACACCGCTTGAAGAACAGATTAACGGTGTTGAAAACATGATTTACATGTCATCGCAATCCGGTTCTGACGGACAGATGGTGCTGACCGTGACGTTTAAACTGGGTACAGATCCTGACAAGGCGCAACAGCTGGTGCAAAACCGCGTCAGTCAGGCTTTGCCACGTTTGCCCGACATCACGCGTCAGATTGGTGTAACAACAGCCAAAAGTTCTTCCAGTTTGACCATGGTGGTTCACCTTGTGTCACCAAATGGCCGATATGACGCCGACTATTTGCGCAATTACGGCGTGCTGAACGTCAAAGACGTTTTGTCACGTATTAAAGGTATGGGCGAAGTGATGATGTTTGGTGGCGGTGATTACGCCATGCGCATCTGGCTTGACCCTGACAAGATCGCAGGCCTTGGCCTGACAGCCACGGATATTGCCAACGCCGTGCGCGAACAAAACGTACAGGTGGCCGCTGGTGTGATTGGTGGTCAGCCGCGCCCTGTTGAAAGCAAATCCGGCTTTGAATTGCTGGTTAACACGCAGGGCCGTCTTGAAACGGTTGAGCAGTTTCAGGATATCGTTGTGAAAACATCGCCTGCCGGTGGCATCACCCGTCTGGGTGAAGTTGCGCGCATTGAACTTGGTGCCAACCAATACGCCATGCGCTCGCTGCTTAATAACAAACAAGCGGCTGCCATTGCCGTGTTTCAGGCGTCTGATTCAAACGCGCTTGAAATATCCGCCGCTGTCCGCGCCAAGATGGACGAGCTCAAGAAAAACTTCCCCGAAGATGTTGACTATACCATCGTCTATGACCCGACCCGCTTTGTGCAGGCCAGTATCGATGCGGTGATCAAAACATTGCTTGAGGCGATTGTTCTGGTTGTTATCGTGGTTATCGTCTTTTTGCAGACCTGGCGCGCCTCGATCATCCCGTTGCTAGCGGTGCCGGTATCGATTGTTGGTACTTTTGCCGTGATGTATCTGGCGGGCTTTTCAATCAACAACCTGACCCTGTTTGGTCTTGTTCTGGCCATCGGGATTGTGGTCGACGACGCCATCGTCGTCGTTGAAAACGTTGAGCGTAATATCGAAGAAGGCCTAAGCCCCCGCGATGCAACCTATAAGGCCATGCAGGAAGTCAGCGGGCCGATTATCGCGATCGCCCTGACGCTGTGCGCCGTGTTTATCCCGCTTGCCTTTATTACCGGCCTGACCGGACAATTCTTCAGGCAGTTCGCGTTGACCATCGCGATTTCAACGGTTATCTCGGCGTTTAACTCTCTGACGCTCAGCCCTGCCATGGCCGCCAAGTTGTTGCGGCCGCATGACGCGCCCAAAGATGCGCTCAGTCGTGGTATTGATAAATGCTTTGGCTGGTTCTTCCGTGGCTTTAACCGCTTTTTCAAAAAATCGTCTGATCGTTATCACGGTGGCTTGCGCGGTGTGATCCGCTTCAAGATGGTTGCCTTGCTTGTTTATTTGGCAATTGGCCTTGGCGCTGCGTGGTTGTTCAAAACCCTGCCGCAGGGCTATGTACCATCGCAGGATAAGCAGTATCTGGTTGGTTTTGCACAGCTGCCGCCCGGATCGTCGCTTGAGCGTACCAACGAAGTGCTTAACCGCATGAGCGATATTGCGCTGTCCACACCTGGCGTCAAAGACGCTGTATCCTTCCCGGGCCTTTCCATCAGCTTTGGTGCGAATTCAAGTGCGGGCGTGGTGTTCTTTGGCCTTGATCCGTTTGAGGAGCGTAAATCACCCGACCTTTATGGTGCTGCGATTGCCGGCCAGCTGATGGGCAAGATGGGTCAGATCGAAGATGCCTTTGTGGGTGTATTCCCCCCACCTGCTGTTGACGGCATGGGTGCTATTGGTGGCTTCAAGCTGCAAATCCAAGACCGTGGAGAGCTTGGCTATGAAGCGCTTCATAACGCTATGATGGCCGTGCAGATGAAAGCGTGGCAAACACCTGAACTGGCCAACGTCTTTTCCAGCTATCAGATCAACGTGCCCCAGCTTGATGTCAACCTTGACCGCGTGAAGGCAAAACAGCTGGGTATTCCGCTGCAAAACGTCTACGACACGTTGCAGATTTATCTGGGGTCTTTGTACATTAACGACTTTAACCGCTTTGGCCGCACCTATCAGGTGGTGGCACAGGCAGATGCGCCTTACCGCGACGATGCCAACGACATCCTGCAGCTTAAAACACGCAACATGATGGATCAGATGATCCCGCTTGGCAGTGTTGTCAGTGTGTCGCAAAGCTATGGCCCTGATACGGCGTCGCGCTATAACCTTTATCGTACAGCCGAAATCAACGGCGGTCCGGCACCCGGCTTTTCAACCGGACAGGCTGAAAACGCCATCATCAAAATCCTTTCAGAAACACTGCCCAAAGGCATGTCGTTTGAATGGACGGATCTGAAATATCAACAGATCCTTGCTGGCAACACAGCCATCTTTATCTTCCCGCTTTGTGTGTTCCTTGTTTTCCTTGTGCTGGCCGCCCAATACGAAAGCCTGACCTTGCCGCTTGCAATCATCCTGATTGTGCCGGTTGTTTTGTTCTGCGGTATTTTTGGCGTCTTTCTGGCGGGGACAGATAACAATATCTTCACGCAGATAGGATTAATCGTCCTTGTGGGGCTGGCGTGTAAAAACGCCATCCTGATCGTCGAGTTCGCGCGCGAATTGGAACTGGACGGCCGCAGTGTGATTGACGCGGCGCTGACCGCCAGCCGCTTGCGCCTGCGACCCATCTTGATGACATCGTTTGCTTTCATCATGGGGGTTGTGCCGCTGGTGATTTCAACAGGTGCGGGGGCTGAAATGCGCCACGCCATTGGGATTACCGTGTTTTCGGGCATGCTGGGCGTGACGTTCTTTGGTTTGTTCCTGACGCCGGTTTTCTACGTCATCCTGCGTTTGATCGGTGGGGGCAAGTTGACCAGTCACCACGCGCCAACTCATTTTAACTGATACGGATATGTCATGACCAAGCGTTTATTAAACTCAACTGCTGTACTGGCGCTGATACTGGTGGCTGGATGCTCGCTGGCACCTGATTACAAAACGCCAACAGCGGCTGACCCCAAGGCCTTTAAAGAAGCGCAATCGCAAGTGCCTGACCCGCGCGCAAGCTGGTCTGTTGCAACCCCCGCAGCTGAACAGTCGCGTGGGGAATGGTGGCGTATTTTTAACGATCCTGAACTTGATCGTCTTATTCGCACAGCTTCCGTAGGCAACCAATCGCTTGCCGCGATGGCAGCGCGCGTTGATCAGGCGCGTGGCGTCGCAGCGATTGAAAAATCGGCTCTGTTCCCATCAATTGACGCCAACGCCAGCTACACGCGACAACTGCAAAGCGCCGCAGGACTTGGTTTTGCAGCCAACTTTGAACCGCAAAGTGTTTATGGGGCAGGGCTGGGGCTAAGTTACGAGCTTGATATTTTTGGTCGTGCCCGCAATGCCAGCCGTGCTGCCAAAGCGGATGCGCTTGGCAGTCAGGCGCAGTATCAAAGCATGCTGCTGACCCTGCAGGCCGATGTGGCGCAGATGTATTATCTGCTGCGCGGGCAAGACGCAGAAATCGCCTTGCTTGAGAAAACCATTGCCTTGCGTGATGATGGCCTGAAAATCCTGCGCAAGCGTCGCGAAGCAGGCGTGGTGACAGACCTTGATATCGCCCAAAACATTGTCGATGTCGAAAATACCCGTGCGCAATTGCAGGAACTGCAACAACAACGCCGCCAAAACGAAAATGCTTTGGCTGTGCTCCTTGGCACTTCGCCCAGTGACTTTAATTTCAAGCCTGCACCCCTGACAGCGCAAATACCCGCGGTGCCCGCCAACTTGCCCTCGCAAGTATTGCAACGCCGACCCGACATTACCGCCGCCCAATATAACCTGATGGCCGCCAACGCCCGCATCGGTGTGGCGCGTGCGGCGTTTTTCCCCAGCCTTTCTTTGACAGGTTCTGCGGGTTATCAATCAGAAAGCCTTGGCAGTTTGTTTGACTGGTCCAGCCGCACATGGGCTGTAGGGCCATTGCTGTCCCTGCCCATTTTCCAAGGTGGCCGCATCGTTGCAGAAAACGATCGCGTGCGCGCCCGCTACGAGGAAAGCGTTGCCGATTATCGTCAGGCAGTATTAAAGGCCTTTGAAGACGTTGAGAACGCCCTGACACGCCTTAAAACAGGTGCTGATCAGGCGCAATCCTACGGCAAAGCCAAGGATGCCGCTGACCAAGCCGCACGTATTGCAGGACGTCGCTATGAAACAGGTGACAGTGATTATCTTGAGGAAATCAATGCGCGTCAGGGTGCGCTTAATGCCGCCCGTGCCAGCATCCGCACGCAGGCCAACCGTCTGGCAAACACGGTACAGCTGATCCGTGCACTGGGTGGTGACTGGTCGGCAAATGTTGCGCTATCTGCAGCAACGGCCAAAAAGCCGGCACCGGCAAAGACATCTACGCCCGATGTGAACCGTTAGGTTTTTGGAGCTTCGCGTAAAATTCTGGCCGGAACGCCGGCAACCGTGGCGCCTGCGGGTACTGGTTCAATCACCAGACTGCCTGCGGCAACCGTGGCGTCATCGCCAATTGTAATACGGCCAAGAATTTTCGCACCGGCACCGATCACAACGCGGCTGCCAACCACGGGATGGCGATCACCCTTGGTGAATTCGCGCGTACCCAAGGTAACGTTGTGCAGCATCAAAACATCATCACCGATGATTGCGGTTTCACCGATAACGATACCAGTGGCGTGATCAAGCGTAATACCCGCGCCAATTTGGGCAGCAGGGTGAATGTCGATTGCGTATACTTCCGACATACGGCTTTGGATAAACAGGGCCAGTGGCTGACGGTTGGCGATCCACAAGGCGTGAGCCAGACGATAGCCTTGCAGCGCTTGGTAGCCTTTGAAAAAGAACAAGCTGCTGAGGTGGTTTTGAGCAGCAGGATCATCGCGCAAAATCGCACAAAGATCGCGCGCCGCCAGATCCGCAAGTGCGGGTTGCTGGCGGTAAAGCGTGACAAAGGTTTGGTGAAAAACATCACAGCCGACATCAGAGCAGCCAAATTTGTCGGCCAGCAAGCGGGACAAAAGCGCGCCTAGTGTGTCATAGCTTTCGACATAGCGCGCGGTCAGCGATTGCATCAGCGGTTCTGTTTTGACAAGTGCTGCAGCCTGAGTCTGCAGCACGGGCCAGATGTCCTGCGCCGTCAAAGGCGTTGGTTTTGCTGGTTTTTGCGTGGGTAAATTCTCGCTTGTCATGGCATACAAAGTATCGTCATATGGCAGGGTTGTAAAACCAAATTATCAAAATTTTTGCGGTGCAATATGAAAGCGCAGACGCCTTCCATTCTCGACCTTATCGGCAATACCCCGCTGGTGCGTCTGACGCATTTTGACACGGGCCCTTGCGAGCTTTACGTCAAGATGGAATCCCACAATCCAGGCGGGTCGATCAAGGACCGTATCGCCCTGCGCATGATTGCAGCAGCAGAGCAAGATGGCCGCCTGAAACCTGGCGGCACCATCGTGGAAGCCACGGCGGGTAATACCGGACTTGGGCTGGCGCTGATTGCCGCCCTTAAGGGGTATAAGGTTGTGCTGGTTGTTCCAGACAAAATGTCGCGCGAGAAAGTGGCGCATTGCCGCGCCCTGGGAGCCGAGATTATTTCTGCCCGCTCCGACGTCGTGCGTGGCGACCCTGAATACTACCAAGACATTGCCGAACGTGTGGCGCGTGAACGTCAGGCATTTTATATCAACCAGTTTTCTAACCCGACCAATGCGGCCACCCACGAAAGCTGGACCGGCCCCGAAATCTGGGAGCAGATGGATCACGATGTAGACGCCATCGTCTGCGGCGTTGGATCTGGCGGCACACTGACCGGTCTTGGCCGTTATTTTAAATCTGTCAGCCCAAAAACAGAAATGATCTTGGCGGATCCGGATGGATCCATTCTGACACCGCTGGTGAATGAAAACCGTCACATCACGCCGGGTTCGTGGCTGGTTGAAGGCATTGGCGAAGACTTCGTGCCCGATATTCTTGATCTATCATTGACCAAACAGGGCTTTACCATTCGTGACAGCGAGAGCTTTGACACGGTGCGCCAGCTGATCGTGCGTGAGGGTATTTTGGCGGGGTCGTCATCTGGCACGCTGGTGGCGGCCGCACTGCGCTATTGCCGTCAGCAAACAACAAAGAAACGTGTGGTTACATTCATTTGCGATCGTGGCGACAAATACCTCTCAAAGGCATTTAGCGATCCGTGGATCCGCGAGCAGGGCTTTATGGCGTCTCGCCCGGTCAGCAATACGGTTGAAGATTTACTGTCGCGCCGTCATGCACGCGGCGAAATTATCTTTGTGCGCGCTACCGATACGGTGTTTACCGCCTATAAACGCATGCGGATTTCAGACGTATCGCAGCTGCCCGTGATTGATGGGGCTGATAAAATTATTGGCCTGTTGACGGAAGATACGCTGCTAAACGCCTTGATTTCAGGGCGCGGGCCTTCGGTTGGGGCTGACAAAGTTGGTGATGTCATGGAAAAAACCTTTCTTTCCATTCCGCCTTCAGCCTCTCTGGAAGAAGCCACGCGTTTGCTGCAAAGCCATCGAGTGCTGGTGGTGGCAGAAGGCGACAGGTTTGAAAGCCTTGTTGCGCGCGCTGATGTCCTTAATCACTTATTGCTGACAAAAAAATAAACGGAGAGACAAACAATGGCTCACGATAAACCATCAAAAATGGATTTTGCCACCCAGTGCATTCACGCAGGCCAGCAACCAGACCCCTCCACAGGTGCTGTATCTGTGCCAATTTACGCGAATTCGACCTTTGTTCAATCCGCCCCTGGCGAACATCAGGGCTATGTGTATGGCCGTGGCCACAACCCGACCCGCCATGCGTTTGAACGCTGCCTTGCCGCCCTTGAAGGCGCTGCGCATGGCTTTGCCTTTGGATCTGGTCTTGCTGCGATGGATGCGGTGCTGGATTTGTTGCCTGCAAACAGCCACATGGTGGCTTGTGATGATCTTTACGGGGGCAGCTATCGTCTGTTCGAACGTGTGCGCCGTGGCACAACGGCCCTTGATGTGACCTATGTCGACATGACGGATGTGGCGGCGGTTAAGGCTGCCATCAAGCCCAATACCCGCATGGTCTGGATTGAAACGCCAACCAACCCGCTTTTGAAGATTGTTGATATCGCCGCTGTGTGTGAGGTTGCCCGCAAGGCGGGAGCCCTGTCTGTGGTTGATAACACCTTTGCAACGCCATGGAGCCAAAAGCCGATTTCACTGGGTGCCGACATCAGCCTGCATTCAATTACAAAATATATCGGCGGACATTCCGATCTTATCGGCGGCGCTGCGTTAACAAACAATGCAGAAATTGGCGACAAGCTGAAGTTTATCCAGAACGCAACGGGCGGTATTCTTGGCCCGTTTGAAAGCTTTCTGGCCTTGCGCGGGCTTAAGACACTTGATGTGCGCATGTCGCGCCATGCCCAAAGTGCGCTGGAAATCGCCCAGTGGCTGGAAAAGCATCCTGCCGTTGAAAAAGTATATTACCCAGGCCTTGCCAGCCACCCCGGCCACGCCGTTGCAAAGAAGCAGATGCGCGGGTTTGGCGGCATGGTAACAGCCGTTTTGCGCGCTGACATTGCAGGCGCCAAAAGAATGCTTTCTGCCTGCCGCATCTTTACGCTGGCCGAAAGCCTTGGCGGTGTTGAAAGCTTGATCGAACATCCAGCCATCATGACCCATGCCTCTATCCCTGCGGATCAGCGCCAGAAGCTGGGGATTGCCGACGGCCTTATTCGCCTGTCAGTGGGTCTTGAAAGCATGGATGATCTCAAGGCTGATCTTGAACAGGCCTTTGCCGCGATGGCGCAGAAGAACGCGGCTTAACGTTCACTAAAAGAAGTCGCCAGTGCGGATTGTAATGGCTTGAGCAAATACTCAAGTATTGTTTTGCGTCCTGTAATAACATCTGCCATCACCGTCATGCCGGGGCGTATGGTGTTTTCTTTTTTGCCGACATAGTTTTTGGCCAGTGCTACGCGGCCCTCGTAATAACGCTCGCCATCACTGCCTGCGAACGTGCTGGGCGACAGGCTGACCAGCGTGCCATCAATGCTGCCGTAACGTGCAAAATCAAAACTGCTGATTTTAACCTGCACAGGCTGGCCACGCTATCACTGCCTGCCGATACCATGGCATGTATTGAAATGGCCCGTAAAAATAACCCGGACCAACGAGCACTGGCCGCACTGACCGCGGCGGAAGAACAAGGGGTGCGCAATATTAAAGGTGAATTATTGCCGCAACTGCGCTTTTTGGCCAGCTGGGCGCGCGAGTGGGACCCATCCTCCGGTTTGATAGACGAGGCAACGACGCGCAGCGTTGGCTTGCGATTGTCCATTCCCCTTTACGAGGGTGACGCCACTCGTGCCCGTGCAAGGGCAGCCGCCGCGCGTGCGCTGGCGCGCGATTTTGACGAACGCGATCTTGATCGCCGCACGCAACGAGGTGTTATTGATAGCTGGCGGCTTTATCATGCGGGCGCAAAACGCCATGAACAGCGCATAAAAGAAGCGCAAACAGCACTGACTGTGCGCAACAATACCTTGGAAGAAATCACCGCAGGAGAGAAAACATTGACCGATCTGGCACAGGTTGATCAATATTGGCTTGAAGCGCGGCTTGAATCCGTGACCGCGGCGCAACAGTCAGCGCGTGCAATGATCGAATTGGTGCGTCTGACAGGTGGCCTTACGCCCGAGGCCTTGGGTATCAGCCCTATGTTGAATTGATCAGGCCCATTTCAATCGCGCGTGCCTTGAGCGCAAGCAAATCTGCCCAGGCCAATCCCTTTTGTGCCGGCGAGCGCAGCAGGTAGGCGGGGTGAAACAGCGGCATGGCGGGAATGGCGGTGGTCATGCTTGGTGTTTTGTAATCAATAAAACGCCCGCGCAGACGGGTGATGCCTTGGGTCGTTTGCATCAGCGCCTTGGTCGCCACACCACCAACAAAAACCAGCAGGGCGGGATTAGCAAGCTCGATATGGCGTTCGATAAACGGCAGGCTCAGCGCGATTTCAGCATCAGAAGGGGCGCGGTTACCCGGCGGGCGCCAGTTGATGACATTGCTGATATAAACATTGCTGGTGCGGTCTAAACCGATGGCGGCCAGCATACGGTCAAGCAATTGACCGCTGACACCGACAAAGGGGCGACCCAAGCGATCCTCGTCAGCACCAGGGGCCTCGCCGACCAACATAATTTTCGCACCGGCCATACCATCGGCAAAAACAATCTGCGTGGCTGTGCGTTTGATGGCCAAGCCCTGAAAGCTGGTTATCTTGTCGCGCAAATCTTCAAGCGAGGTGGCAGATGCCGCCAGCGCGCGCGCATCGCCAAGGGCCTCAAGCGTGCCGCTGGCAACGGTTGTTTCAGGGGCGGATTGTTGGGGTAATACGCTGGCCAGTGTTTTGGCCAGGGGCAGGACGTCTTGTTTTTCCGTAAGGGAAAGCCTGTCGAGCGTAACGTCATCCGTGCACTCATCCACCCCGCAATCAAGGTAGAAGCGCAAAAGGTC
>JBEIPH010000242.1:0-2729 GCA_040377115.1 Micavibrio sp.
GAAACACAGGAAACCGAAGGCAAGGGCCTGTCACCCAGCATGCAGCTGTTTATGCTGACAGGCGTGCCGATGATCGGCCTTGCGGGTCTTGGTATTATCATGTGGATTTTCTTGCAGCGCATGGCCAATGCGCAGCGTCAGGAATTTGACCGTGCGCGCAAAAAAGAGAGTGTTCTGGTCGAGCGCGAGCGTAACGTTTTGATGTCCACGCTTGAAGGCGAGCTCTTGGAAAACAAGGACAAGATCGACGCGTTTATATCAATTTACACAGATATGTTGCGCAGCCTGCGTGATGTCAGCGAAACGCCCAAATACCAAAAAGTGGGCGACATTATTCAAAAACACCCCGGGTTTAGCCGCACGGTGTTTGATGCAAATGCCAACCGTCTTTCATCGCTGGGTATCAAGCTTGCTGGTCGTCTGTCAAAGCTTTATGCCAGCCTGCCGCGCGATCAGGAATACATCAATCTTGATGCCAGCATCCCGCTTGAAACAGCCGTGCAGCTGGTTGAAAAAGTGATTGAAGGCGCGTCATCTCTCCAAGAGCCTATTTCTGTGGCGATTAACGAGCTGCAGCAAGTCAGCCAGGCGCGCGGGGATGATACCGGCGCTGCCTGATCGTTTGCGAATTTGATCGGATAATAAAAACGGGCGCCGCTGATATAATCAGGGCGCCCGTTCTTCCTGTGTGCAGTATCTTTTTAAATTAGCGTGCAGCCGATGTGCGCGTGGTGGCAACGGGTGCAGCGGGGTCAGCCGCAGCACCTGCGGCAACCGTCTGGCCTGTTTGGCCGGGAACGGGATCACGCTCGATGTATTCAGACAGGCTCAGCAGATCCATGAAGTGGTCAGCCTGACGACGCAGTTCATCAGCAACCATTGGTGGGCTGGTGCGGATGCTGGAAACCACGGTCACGCGAACGCCTTTGCGCTGGACTGATTCAACCAGGCGGCGGAAATCGCCATCGCCCGAGAACAGCACGATATGATCAACGTGGTCAGCGATTTCCATCATGTCGATGGCCAGCTCGATATCCATGTTGCCCTTCACCTTGCGGCGGCCCATGGCATCGGTGAATTCTTTGGCAGGCTTGGTGACCATTGTATAGCCGTTGTAATCCAGCCAATCGATCAGCGGGCGCAGTGGCGAGTATTCCTGATCTTCCATCAGCGCAGTATAATAAAAAGCGCGAACCAGACGGCTCTGGCCTGAAATCCATGTCAGCAGGCGTTTGTAGTCGATGTCAAACTCAAGGCTTTTTGCGGCGGCATACAGATTGGCGCCATCGATAAATACGGCAAGTTTTTCTTCAGTATAAAAATGGTTGATGTTCGCCTTTGGCTTGCCTGAACTGCTTTTCAATTTTATCACTCCTTAAAAAGCAAAAAGCCGAATTTGCGGGTATCGCGTCAAGAGAGGTCGTAAGTGACCAGACACGTTGCAAAAAAGCTATTTTTCTTCTTTTGCGTTGGGTTTGTAACTAGCGTCCTTACAAAGCCGATGCCCACGGTGCCCTATTAGTATAAGTAGGGGCAGGTATCTGATCTTCAAGGGAACCAGTCATTGTTGCGACCTTTTTACGGGCGTTTGTTGACTTAGTCAAGCTTTTTTGTTAAAAAATAATAATATTACGAAAATAAACAAGACGAGGCCATTTGCCAGCACAGACGGGGCAAACTTGGGTCCTTTTATTAACCGCCGCGAAAGCAGTTGCAAAAGCCAGAGTTGCGTCTTATAAAAAATGCCACTGACAAAGGCAAGAGATTCTTGCCCTGCTAAGTAAAAAATAAACCCCGTTTGCCATGGCAAATTTTAAGGGGTTTTCAAAGAATACAAGGACATGACCATATGGCTCGCGTAACCGTCGAAGATTGCGTTTTGAAAGTTCCCAACCGTTTTGAACTGGTGCTGCTGTCTTCCCAGCGCGCGCGCGAAATCGGTGCCGGAGCAGCGATGATGGTTGAGCGTGATAACGACAAAAATCCTGTTATCGCCCTGCGCGAAATCGCCGACACCGATATCTCCCTTGAAAACCTTGGTGAGTCACTCATCAAGAACCATCAAAAAGTGATCGAGGTTGAAGAAGACGAAGAAGACATCATCGACGTCATGGAAGGCGAAAGCGAATGGGCCCACGTGGCAGGCGCTTCGGCTGAAGGCGAAGTCGCTGAAGCCGGCATGCAGGAAGGCTCCGTTGAGCCTGAAGCCGAAGAAGAAGCTGAAGAAGCCCCAGTTGTGGGCGAAGCTTTTGATACCGGTGACGTTGCTGACGACGACAAGACCTTTTAATAAAAGCTCTTAGAAGCCTACCAAAACCCGCAAAAACCGCCTATCATCAAGGATACGGCGGTTTTTTGCTGCCCGCAGACTATTTTGACACTTAAAAGACAACAGGCATGATCAGGCAATACGAACTTGTGGATATGATCAAGACCTATGATCCCGGCATGAACGAGGACATGGTCAACCGCGCCTATGTTTACGCCATGAAAATGCATGGCGCCCAGACCCGTGCCTCGGGTGATCCTTACTTTTCCCATCCGCTTGAGGTGGCCGGTATTCTGACGGAAATGAAAATGGACACGGCCGCCATCTGCACGGCCCTGTTGCATGATACGGTGGAAGACACCGAAGCCACGCTTGAAGACATTCGCAAGCTGTTTGGCCCTGAAGTTGAAAAGCTGGTCGATGGCGTGACCAAGATGTCACACATCAAATTCCAGTCGGC
>JBEIPH010000229.1:0-3038 GCA_040377115.1 Micavibrio sp.
CAAGCGCGGCATCTGGCCTGTGATGGAACGATGGAAAATCAGCATAACTTGAGTATAGACCCAAAGCGGTAAAGTCAAGGTTAAGACCCCGCGCTTTATTAAATTGTCCATTTATATCAATGGTTTAATCTTTTACGGAAGATCAAAGAAGCGCCTTTTGACGGCGGCGCTGCACGGAGGAAGCAATACCCTGTGCTTCGCGGTATTTGGCCACCGTGCGCCGGGCGATATCAATCCCCTCAGCCTTCAGCTTGTCGACCAGATCATCGTCAGACAAAACCGCTTCGGGTTTTTCGGCGTCCACCAGCGTTTTGATACGCGCCTTGATCGCCTCGGCCGAGAAAGATCCCTGACCATCGGTTGACCCGACACCGCTTGAAAAGAAATACTTCAGCTCAAACACGCCACGCGGGGTGCCCAGATATTTACCCGTCGTCACACGGCTGACCGTGCTTTCATGCATGCCAATAGCCACCGCCACCTCGCGCAATACCAGCGGTTTGAGATATTCAACACCGTAGGTAAAAAATGCTTCTTGCTGTTCGATGATTTGGCTAGCCACCTTTAAGATTGTTTGCGCACGCTGATCAAGCGCCTTGATCAACCAGTTGGCTGTGTTCATCTGTTCGTTGATAAACTGGCTGGCCTGTTTGTCACGTGGCTGTTTGGTGACTTCGGCGTAATAGGTTTTATTGACCAGCACGCGGGGCAGCGTGTCGTTGTTCAGCTCGACCGCCCAGCCGCCACCTTTTGATTTTGGCAAGGGGCGCATCAACACATCAGGCACCACGGTTTGCGAGACAAAGTGGTCAAAAGACAACGCAGGCTTGGGGTTAAGCGCCTTCACTTCTGCGATCATATCGCGCAGGTCTTCGTCATCTACGCCGCAAATATCGCGCAGCTTTTTAAGGTCATGGCTGGCCAGCAGCGATAAATTCGCCAGCAGTTTTTCCATGATCGGATCAAGACGGTCAAGCTCGCGCAGCTGCAGTGCCAGACATTCACTAAGGTTACGGGCAAAAAGACCGGGCGGGTCCATGCGCTGCAGACGGTTTAAAATATCTTCCACACGTTTAACATCAACACCCAGACGTGTGGCAATGGCGGCCAGATCCGCACGCAGGTATCCCGATTCATCGATATGATCAAGCAACACACTGGCAATGGCACGCTCGGCAGCTTCTTCGAAATCCACTTGTATCTGCGCCATCACATGATCGCGCAGGGAGGTGGTGGAAGCCATGGTGTTTTCAAGCGAAAATTCGGGATCATCAAAGGTATGCCCGCCACCGCGGCCAACATCGGAAAAACTATTGGTGGCAAAGGCGTCATAGCCGCCTTCGACTTGCGCCATCTCGCCCTCTGCGCGGCCTTCATCAACCTGGGCGGACGTGAAATCATTATCGAGGCTGCGGTCTTGTTTGTCTTCGTTGCTTTGGGCTACCTCGCCCTCGGGCAGGTCGGGGCGTTCGGAGGACAAACTGTCATCGCGCTCCAGCAGGGGATTTTTTTCAATCTCCGCTTCGATAAATTCGGCCAATTCAAGGTTTGACATCTGCAGCAGCTTGATCGCCTGCTGCAGCTGCGGCGTCATGGTCAGGGTCTGGCCCTGTTTAAGATCGAGACGCTGGTTGATTGACATTAAATTCCCCTGTTACCAGTATAACAGGGGTCGGCGTTTTCATGCAAGTTAGCTGGATCCTAACAGGCCTAACGCACCGCAGTGCGGTTGTTCGCGGTCGCGAAGCGGCGCGAACAGAGCGGTACCGGCGCCATTTTTAAAGGCTAAACTTTTCACCCAGATAAACGCGGCGCACGTCTTTGTGATTGACGATGTCGGCTGGCTTGCCTTCCATCAATACCTGACCACCGTGCAAGATATAGGCGCGGTCAACAATATCGAGCGTGTCGCGCACGTTATGGTCGGTGATCAAAACGCCGATGCCGCGGTTTTTCAGATGCTTGACCAGCTCGCGGATATCCGCCACGGCAATCGGGTCAATACCGGCCAGCGGTTCATCGAGCAAAATAAACTGCGGGCGGGTGGCAAGAGCGCGGGCGATTTCAACACGGCGGCGCTCCCCCCCTGACAGGGCCACGGCCGGTGTCAGGCGCAAATGGGTAATTGAAAATTCGGCCAGCAATTCCTGCAGCATATGTTCGCGTCGGTGGTGATCTTCTTCAACCACTTCCAGCACGCTGCGGATGTTGTCTTCGACATTCATGCCGCGAAAGATCGACGATTCCTGCGGCAGATAACTGATACCCAGACGCGCACGGCGATACATGGGCAGGGCGGTGATGTCTTTGCCATCAAGCCTGATGCTGCCGCTATCGGGATCAATCAAACCAGTAACGATATAAAAACAGGTGGTCTTACCCGCCCCGTTGGGGCCAAGCAGGCCAACAGCCTCACCCCGTTTGACGTTGAGGGATACATCGCGCAACACAGGGCGGCGTTTATAGCGCTTCATCAGGTGTTCGACATACAAACCCTGTTGCTGATGCAGCGGTTTCAGGCCGTCGCTATCCTTGACCGGAAAATCAATTGTCTCGCTCATATCCTATTGCCCTGTCTTTTGCGCGGAAGAAATATCTTTGGGGTAAAAGACACCCCGCACGCGCCCGTTTGTTTTTTTGCTGGCATCGGCAAACAGGCGGCTGACGCCTGTTTTTAAATCAATCGTTGCCCGTGTGCCTTCCAGTCTGTTTTTTCCCTGCGCCAGAATAACCTGTCCTGTCAGTTCAACGGATTGGGTTACCACATTGTAAACAGCGCGGCTGCCTGTCAACACATCGCGCGGCGTGGTGATAATAACATTGCCCTGCGCGGTGACGGTTTCAATACGCTGCTTGCCCTGTGCATCAACACCAAGGGCAGCAGAAAGACTATCCGCAGTCAGCATATCTGCACCGCGGGTAACAGTGGCACCGCCGCTGGTCTGGATGCTGTTTTGCAGGCGGTCATAAACGATGCTGTCATTTGCTGTCAGTGTTTCGCCGTTGCCTTCGATGCGCAGGTTTTTACCTGTCAGCAC
>JBEIPH010000130.1:0-4485 GCA_040377115.1 Micavibrio sp.
CAGTTGCGTTTCTTCATCCGTTTATTAAAAGTGACGAACACATCACCCTACGCCACCTTGGGATTATTTACCTGAGCCACGCGGTCGGAGAACCACTCAGCACACCTGCCGGCGGGGATAGCGCAGGATGCGAGTGGCTGTCACTTGATGCACTAAGCCCGTCAAATTCTTCACCACTGGTAATTGAGGCGCGTAAGCTACTTTAGCAACAGGATCAACCCATCATGACAACAACATCATCCCTCGCCGCGCGCCGCATTCTGCTGATTATTTCCGGCAGCATCGCTGCGTACAAAAGCCTCGACCTGATCCGTCGTCTGCGTGATCAGGGGGCGGATGTGCGCTGCATCCTGACGCGCGGCGGGGCGGAATTTATTACGCCCCTTTCCGTTTCCGCCCTGTCGGAGAACAAGGTTTATACAGAATTGTTTTCACTGACGGATGAGCAGGAAATGGGCCATATCCGGCTTGCCCGTGACTGCGACCTTGTGTTGGTGGCACCCGCCAGCGCAAGCCTGATTGCACGCGCCGCCCATGGTCTGGCCGATGATCTGGCTGGCACGGTTTTGCTGGCAACGGACAAACCGGTCATGATGGTACCCGCCATGAACCCTGTCATGTGGACCAATTCCGCTGTGCAGGAAAATGTGGCAACACTCAAACGGCGCGGTATTAAAATCATGTCGCCCGATGCCGGATTGATGGCCTGTGGCGAAATTGGTGCAGGAAGGCTTCCTGACATTCATCAGATTGTTGATAGCGTGATTGCGCATTTTAATGCCGACAAGCCTTTGACGGGGATGTCAGCACTTGTCACCAGCGGCCCAACCCACGAACCGCTGGACCCCGTGCGTTATATCGGCAATCACTCATCAGGCAAGCAAGGCCATGCGATTGCCGCAGAACTCGCCCGTGCAGGGGCAAAAGTAACCTTGATAAGCGGCCCTGTCAGTGAACCAGACCCAATCGGCGTCACCGTGATACGCATCCAGACAGCACAACAAATGCATGATGCCTGTATATCAGCCCTGCCCGCCGATATTGCTGTTTGCGCGGCGGCGGTTGCAGACTTCAGGCCCGATAACACACAAAACCAAAAGATTAAAAAGAACGGTGCAGGATTGATACCTGTGAAGCTGATTGAAAACCCCGATATTCTTTCAGCCCTATCAAAAAACGCTAACCGTCCCAAACTGGTTGTAGGGTTTGCCGCAGAAACGGAAAACCACATAGAAAACGCAACCAGCAAAATTGCCCGTAAAGGCTGTGACTGGCTATTGCTTAATGATGTCAGCAATGGTCTGGTCTTTGGTCAGGACAACAACAAGCTGACCCTGTTTTGCCAAACACCACAAGGATTGGTACAAACAGACTTCCCCCAACAAAGCAAAGAGAGCCTTGCACGTGAAATCGTCGCCAAGATTTCACAGGCACTCTAAGGAACCACATGACCCCCGCCAGCCTTGCCAGACTTTTGCTGCTCTCCGCTATTTGGGGCAGTTCTTTCATGTTAATGCGCGTGGCTGTGCCCGTGGTTGGCCCTGTCACCTTGATCGGTGCGCGGGTATTGCTGGCCGCTCTTTTCCTAACCGCCTTTGGGCTGGCGATGAAGAAATCATTTGGAGGCCAAAAAAACTATGGCCGCTATTTGCGCCTGGGTATTCTTAATTCAGCCATCCCCTTTATGCTGATCGGCTATGCCGTCAAGTTTTTACCGGCTGGATTGCTTTCCATCCTCAATGCCACCACGCCGATTTGGGGCGTTTTGCTGGGGCTGGTTTTAACCCGCACAATGGTCAGCCGTAAAACAGCCCTCGGCCTTGCGCTTGGCGTTGTCGGTGTGGCCCTGCTTGTCGGGCTTGATCAGGCAAGCTTGCAGCCGGGTGCAGGGCTTGCGATTGTCGCAGCCCTTGGGGCGTCGTTCTGCTATGCCCTCTCGGCCCATGATGCGCGCTATAATCCCGTTAGCGATCCTTTCTTGCTGGCGCTTGGCAGTATGTGGGCCGCAACATTGGTGATTTCACCGGCTGTGCCGTTTTACCTGCCTGAAAGCTGGCCACCTGCCCACATCATCGCCAGCATCGCCATGCTGGGGATTGTCAGCAGTGGCGTTGCCTATTTGCTTTATTTCCGTTTGGTCAGCGATATCGGCCCCGCCCCCGCCTTGACGGTTACCTTTTTAATACCTGTGTTCGGCGTATTCTTTGGGGTGATGTTTCTTGATGAAGCTATTGGCTGGCACACCATCATAGGCTCGGCGATTATCATTCTGGGAACAGCACTTGTTACCAATTTTGACCCCCGCATTCTGCTGCGCCGCAAAAGCACAACCAGCTGATATTGCTTTTGGCCTGTATATGGCTTTAAATAGCTTTCAACGGAGAATTGATAATGCAACACAGTGATGATGAACTAAAACAAAGCGATTGCATGTGGCGCAATGCCCTGAAAAGTTTTTGGGAACACCCGAAGCTGGCAGGAGAAACCTATTTCCAGCATCTGCTGTTTACCATCCAGATGGGCAGCCGTCTGTTTGCCTGCGGTATCGTGCTTATCCTGCACGGACTGTTTCCGTTTATCTGCACGCACACGGCAAGTGGCTGGATGCGCCGCTGCCATGAGATCCTTGACGAGCGTGCGACACGTACAAAAATCAAGTGAGCAAACTAAATCTCAACGATCGTATTTTATACCGTGACCAGCTGATCATTATCATTGATAAACCAGCGGGCATTCCCGTGCATGCGGGACCAAGCGGTGGCGAGAGCCTTGAAGATTATTTTGAAGACCTGCGCTTTGATTACAAGGAAATGCCACGACTGGCCCACCGGCTTGACCGTGATACCAGCGGCTGTCTGGTATTAGGCCGCAATGACCGCGCCCTGCGCAAAATGGGCCGCCTGTTTGAATCAGGCCGCATCGATAAAACTTATTGGGCGATAACCGACCAACCCCCACCACAGCACTCAGGCCTGATTGCTATCCCCCTGCGCAAAATCAAACTGCCCAAAGGCTGGAGCATGCAACCCGCCGGCATCAATGACCCAGACGCGCAGGTGGCGCAGACTGAATACAAAATCCTTGAAAGCAAGCCGGACGGATCAACGCTGATCGAACTGCACCCGCTGACGGGCCGCACCCACCAGATACGCGTGCATCTTCAAGCGCTTGATTGCCCTATTCGCGGTGACTGGCTTTACGGGCCTGCACCAGAGCGTCCGGAAACATTTGACCGCCTGTGCCTGCACGCAAGACGGATTGAAATCCCGCTTTACGATGACAAGCCACCTGTGGTGGCCGAGGCCCCGGCTCCTTCGATCATGAAGCTATAAGCTTTTCTTTTTCCTCTGCCTCAAGCTTGCGACGCGTATCACCGGGTGATCCGGTGCGGCGTGCCAGCAATGCATAGGCAACGGGCACAACATAAACCGTAAAGAACATGGCCGATGAAACGCCCGCCGCAATCACCACACCAATTGTCATGCGGGTTTCAGCCCCCGCGCCTTGGGCGATAATCAATGGTATGGCCCCCGCCACCGCGGTAACAGAGGTCATGATGATAGGACGCAGGCGCACACCTGAAGCTTCGATAATCGCCTGATTGAACTCAACACCACGGTCACGTAGCTGATTGATAAATTCAACAATCAGAATACCGTTTTTGGCGGCAAGCCCCACCAGCGTGATCAAACCGATCTGCGTGTAGATGTTTAAAGATCCACCCGTCAAATAAAGCGCCAGCAGCGCCCCTGAAATCGCCAGTGGCACTGTCAGCATAATCACAAAGGGATGCACAAAGCTTTCAAACTGCGCCGCCAGCACCAGAAAGACCACGGCCAGCCCCAGTATGAACACAAAGTACAGCGAAGCGCCGCTGCGCTTAAAGTTAAGCGATTCACCCTTGTAGTCAATTGAGGCACTTTCAGGCAGGTGTTGACGCACAAGACCTTCCAGATAGGTCAGGGCCTCGCCCAACGTATATCCTTCTGCCAGTGTGGCATCTATGGTGATCGCGCGGATACGGTTATAGCGGTTAAGACGGTTACTGTCGGCAAACTCGTCAATCTTAACCACGCTATCAAGTGGTATCAGACGCCCGCTGCTATCCGATCGTACATAAATGTTGCGGATGTCTGTTGGTGTTCGCTGGCTGTCACGCTCGCCTTCGATCAATACGTCGTATTCTTCGCCATCTTCGATAAAGGTCGTGACACGGCGTGACCCAAGCATGCTTTCAAGCGTGCGGCCAATCGTCGTGATGCTAACACCAAGGTCAGCCGCACGTTCACGATCAATCACGATGTTTAGCTGCGGTTTTGTTTCTTTATAATCGTAATCAACACCGACCAGACCGGGGTTATTTTCCTCGATCTTGGCAAGAATAATGTCACGCCATTGCGCCAGTTCTTCATAGGTGCCGCCGCCAATCACAAATTGCACGGGCTTGGCTGATCCCCCCACCAACCCCTGTCGCATCACAGGGAA
>JBEIPH010000165.1:0-3989 GCA_040377115.1 Micavibrio sp.
GGCGGGTTCTTTGGCTTTGGCGGGGGCAATGGCGGCCCGGTGATGCCGCGTGACCCCAACGCACCCCAGCCAAACCAACAGCAAGAGGGTGGCGGTTTTTCAGGTCTGCTGCGTTATTGGTCAACCAATGACACCCCCGACGCCCCCAAGCCCACGCAGGAACGCAATGGCGGCGCTGGCTACAACCAGTAATCTTTTTAGAGCTATAGGGGCTGGATTTTAGACCGCTTGCGTGGTTAAAATAGGCATCTTCATTTTTAAAAAGGATTATTTGCAATGACAAAAGTCTATGCCTTTATGGCTGTTGGTACGGCTGCTGATGGTGGCTGGTGCGCAACCCCCCAAATCTCCAATCAGATGAATTTTGATGCGGACATCCAGCGTCTTGCCGTCAAGCTGAAAGCCGACGTGCATATGCGTCATAGCAACTCGCCAGCAGGCTTTCCTGCGCCTATTCTGGTTGAATGCGATGCGGCTTTTATTGCTGAAGTTAAAAAACTTGCAGCGTTTGGCAGTGTGCGCGAGCTGACGGCAACCGAGGCGGCAGCGACCGTCCGCCGCAGCGCTATGCCGCAGATCGAACCGCCTGAGGCAACAAATCAGCCAAAGCCCCGTGGCCCGAAGGGTCCTTGATTTTTTAAAAAGGAAAAGACCAGTGCGTGATCTTTTCGACCAAACAAAAATTGCGACAGCGCGTGTTGAATTTGAAGATATCAAGGCCGAGCAAGACGCAGCCCTTCGCGGTCTGCGACTGTTGTCTTTTTCTGATCGCTTTGTGAAATACAGCAGCTTTGGCGGCGGTCTGCGCGAGGATTTTTCAGGCTTTCTGAACAAAAAAGGCCAACGCGCCCTGTACTTTAAAAAACTGGCCCCGGTACTGGTTATTGGTGGTCTGGTGGCGCTGGCCTTGCCGCTGATCCCGCTTAAGCTGGCTGGTCTTGGCCTGCTGGCTTTTGGCGGTTTTAAAGTGGTAAATAATCCTCTGCGCCACGAAAACAGCGTGCCCGCAGATTTGCGCGCGCTGGCGCATGAAGCAAACGCGGCACTCAGCAACCTGTCACGCAGCACCAAAATTGAAGACGTGAAGCAATCAGCGCATCTGGAGAATTTTCTGGCGGCGTTTCCTGACCTCGGTGCCGATTTTACACATCAGGCGCGTGCCCGCGTTATTCGTGCGCACAAACCACAAGCCGCAACCGATATGTCCCCGCGTATCACATCAAAGCCGCGTCTTAAACCTTAAAGCGGATATAGCTGCGATCGTCGTATGACTCCCAACCTGGCTTCACGCCCTTGACCTGCGGGTGCAAACGCATCATCAGCGGGTCTTCGCGCAGGGTGTTCTTAAGCGCGGTTTCGGTTTCTTCAAGCGTTGGGAATACTTCGGGATAGCCATCTGACGCAAAGACGATTTCTTGTGCGTTTGATGCATCAAAAACTTCGACATAGCGGTCGGGCACGTGGCTGCCGTTGATAACGCCGTAACCATAGGGATGGGCCATAGCATGATCGCAATTGGCAAAAACCTTGAGGTTGCCAATCAGGGGAGAGAGCAAATCCCACGTGCCATCATTGGCCAAAAGGTCTTCAACCGTTTTACCGCGCACCATTTCGGCCTGCAGCCACGCGCGGCGCAGGTCACACCAGGTTTTTTCCTGCGCAAAAAAGCGCATGTTTGGCTTATCACCATTGACCATGAAGGTTGAATCCGCCACCCGCCAGATTTCCTTGCGCGCACGGGAATAAATCAGGGCGGCGGCGGCGGGGTAATGCCAGACCTCTTCAAATGTTTTATCTTCGCTTTGGGCGGTGATGCGCGCGCGGCTGGCCACGGCCTCGCTCAGGTGGTTGATGGCCGCACGGGCGGTGGCATCAGGGGGCAGGGTTGTCAGCGCGTCACAGGAGGTTTCTGCCGCAAAACGGCCAATGGTTACTCCGGCCAGTGTTAGGCCACGGCGCGAGGTTGCGCCATCAAACAGGCCAACAAAATCGGCCGTGACCGTGATCTTGTCCTCGTTCAGGCGGGCGTCCCCCGCCTTGCCTTGACAAAAACTTTCTAAAACCTTGATTGCCATGATTTTTCGCCCCGTTTCCTCTAAAATCCTAATATAGTTTATACTAGGAGTTATAGGAGTCTAGTAAATGACACCATCAAATAAAAAATTCCAAAGCGGCAATGTCATGGTCATTATCCTGATCGGCATCGCCCTTTTTGCCGCCCTTGCTTATGCCATCAAGGGCGGTTCAGCGCCGTCATCGGCGGTGCGCACGACGGCGGAGGCTAATATACTGGCAGATAAAATCATCGCCTATGGCAATGCGGTCGAGGCAACTGTTGCTGACCTGATGGGTCAGGGTGTGCAGGTACATCAGATTGATTTTGGATCGACGGTGTTTAAAAGATGGACCTCTCCAACGATCAATTGGACCAGTAACGCCAATTGTGCAAGCAACACCTGCCGCGTATTTAAGAGCGTGGGCGGTACGCTGCCAGAGGTTGTGTTTTATCCTGACGCAACAGCCCCTTATACAGTGTCTTATTCAACAGACCGGCTTTTTCCGGGTCACCCCGCATTTTGCCGCGTTGATGTGGCCAAGATGGGCGGCGCCAGCAGCAACGACATAGTCATGAAAATTGCAGCACTATCGACAGAGGTGTGTGAGGCTATTAACAGCAAGCTCGGCCTGCCATCAGCTGCGACGAGCGCGCAGGAATCGTATTTTTCCAAGGGTAAAGAGGCTCATAACGCAGGCGTGGGTGATAACTATTGGTCACTTGATGTGCCGGATGCTTCAATGAGCCCGCTGGGTGATGAAAACACCGCCATTGCAGGCAAAACCAAAGGATGCGTCAGAATTGCAAACCTTGGAAATGTCTATTTTCATGTGATGGTGACGCGTTAATAAAAAAGCCCTGCAAAGTGCTTGCGGGGCTTTAAAAAAAAACGATTTCTAGTTAGTCAAAAACCGGACCGGTGCTCATGGTGCTGTTGGGGCCAACGTGAGCGCCGGTTTGTTTGGCGATTTTATCGGCGGTTTCTGGTGTTACTTTGACCAGCATAAAGCTTGCGTATTGTTCTGGGTGGCCTTTGACGGCAAAACCGCTGCCATCAATCAAAACTTCGCCGCCTTCTTTTTTGACGATCTCGGTTACGGGTCCGCGCAGATCGGACAGTTGTTGTTTTTCGAGCGTGTTCATCGCCTCAATCAACGCCTCGCGGCTGATGGCGGGGCGCTGTGATCTGGTGGTATCAATCGCGGCCTCGTTAAACGCGGGCATGACGATATATTCGCTAAGCTGTTTTTTTGCTTTGGCCATCAGGGTTGCTCCAGAATTTTTTCGAGAAAATGGGGAGAGAAAGTGGAGCGGATGAAGGGATTTGAACCCTCGACATTTACCTTGGCAAGGTAACGCTCTACCCCTGAGCTACATCCGCGGAATCGATTTTAAAATCTAGCATATGGATAAGGTATTGCCCCCTTGCTGTCAAGAAGGGCAAATTACCTTTTTATTTCAATTGCTTAATGACGCAGCAATGGTTTCAATTTGCTTGCGGTGCGTGTTTTGATGCACGCCCAGCACCCAAAGCCAGCCACGCGCGTCGATTTGGCCAAAGAAAGGATGGTGCAGGGTATTGCCGTTTGATTTGGTGAAGGCAGGCATGGTGGCAACGGCACCCGTCAGGCGCTCGGCCACTTCGTCGCTTGCGGCGCGGAAATGTTTAAGCCAGTCGGCTTTGGGCACGCTGCGCCCGCCTTTGGGTTTGAAATCAGCGGTATCAATATGCGCCTTCATGTTGTCGCCTTTGGCCAAACCTTCGATGATCATCGCCATCGGGCGCATGGTCAGCAGCAGATGTTCAAGCGTCATGGCGGCCGACCAATTGCGCGAGCTGTCCTCTAAACCACGCAGGCGGTCAATTAACACGGGCGTGAAGAAGGCATCGTCACCAAGGGTTTCTGCCTTGTTGGCCATGCGTGTGGATTCA
>JBEIPH010000100.1:0-5063 GCA_040377115.1 Micavibrio sp.
TATCCCTGCCGCACACCAAATACGCCCTGCCGACCTATTATGTGGTGGCACCTGCTGAATGTTCGAGCAACCTTGCACGCTATGATGGTGTGCGTTTTGGTCTGCGCGTTGAAGGCGACAACCTGATTGATACCTACGAGAAAACCCGCGCCGAAGGTTTTGGCAAAGAAGTGCGCCGCCGTATCATGGTGGGCACCTATGTGCTCTCCGCTGGTTATTACGATGCCTATTACAATCAGGCCCGCAAGGTGCGTAAGCTGATCTGGCAGGATTTTATCAATGCCTATCAGAAATGCGACATGCTGCTCACGCCAACCGCGCCATCAGCGGCCTTTGGCTTGAAAGACAACCTGCAAGACCCCGTGACGATGTATCTGAATGACCTGTTCACCATTCCGGCATCAATGGCGGGTATGCCAGGGTTGAGCCTGCCGGTTGGTCTAAACAACGATGGCCTGCCCATCGGCCTGCAGCTGATTGGCAAACCATTTGAAGAAGCAGCCTTGCTCAATGCCGCCCACGCGCTTGAACAAGCAGCCGCATTCAACGCCGTGCCACAATACGTCAGCGCACGCGCAGCCTAAGGGAGAATAAAAATGAGTGCACTTCTTAAGGGCGAAACAGGCGATTGGGAAATGGTGATCGGGCTTGAAGTCCACGCCCAGGTCCTGACCAAATCAAAACTGTTTTCGGGTGCTTCGGCCGGATTTGGCGCAGCCCCCAATGCCCAAGTATCGCCCGTTGATGCCGGTATGCCCGGCATGCTGCCCGTGATTAACGCCGAAGCGGTTGAAAAAGCCGTGCGCACCGGTTTTGGCCTGAACGCCAAAATCAACAACGTGTCGGTGTTTGAGCGCAAAAATTATTTCTACCCCGACCTGCCGCAAGGCTATCAGATCAGCCAGTACCAACACCCGATTGTTGGTGAAGGTTTCATCGACATCGACCTGCCCGATGGCACGGTCAAGAAAATCGGCGTTGAACGCCTGCACCTTGAACAAGATGCTGGTAAATCAATGCATGACCAGCACCCTTCCAAAAGCTTTGTTGACCTGAACCGCTCGGGCAACCCGCTGATGGAAATTGTGTCAAAGCCTGATATGCGCACCCCCGAAGAAGCTGGCGCCTATGTCACCAAGCTGCGCGCCATCGTTCGCTATCTTGGTACTTGTGATGGCAACATGGACGAAGGATCGATGCGCTGTGACGTTAACGTATCTGTGCGCCGCCCGGGGGCGGAGCTTGGCACACGTTGTGAAATCAAAAACGTAAACTCGGTGCGTTTTGTACAGCAAGCAATTGAATACGAAGCACGCCGCCAGATCGAAGTGATCGAAGGTGGTGGCAAAATCACCCAAGAAACACGCCTGTTTGATACCAAAAACGGCACCACACGCGCCATGCGCTCCAAAGAAGATGCGCATGACTATCGTTATTTCCCCGACCCAGACTTGCTGCCCCTGCGTTTAGAGGATGGCTTTATCGAGACGATCCGCAACAGCCTGCCTGAACTGCCCGATGCCAAAAAGGCCCGCTTTATCGCAGACCTCGGTTTGTCCAACTACGATGCGGCCGTGCTGACGGGCGAAAAAGAACGCGCGGATTATTTCGAAGCTGTGCTGGCCGCCGCCAAAGGCAAACCAAATGCCAAGATTGCTGCCAACTGGGTTTTGACTGAATTGCTCGGCGCACTTAACAAGCTTGAAAAAACGCTGGAGCAAAGCCCTGTTGGTGCAGCGCAGCTGGCAGGCTTGCTTGACCTTATCGCGGACAACACCATTTCCGGCCGTATCGCCAAGGATGTGTTTGCAGAAATGCTGGCAACCTCCAAGGATGCTGCTGCAATTGTCGAAGAAAAAGGCCTCAAGCAAGTAACAGATACCGGTGCTATCGAAGCGCTGGTTGATGGCGTGCTGGCCGCCAACCCCGACAAGGTTGCTGAATATCGCGGTGGCAAGGACAAGCTGTTTGGCTTCTTTGTTGGCCAGATCCTCAAGCAATCAGGCGGTAAGGCCAATCCAGCCATGGTCAATGACCTGCTGAAATCAAAACTTGATCAGGCGTAGGGATTATCAGGGGTGGAAATAATCTCATCCCTTGTCATCCTTGCGGCGGTGATTTTTGTCGCGCTGAACGAGATATTCCAGCAAAAGATGGGTGTGTCACCTATGCCGACCGTCGGGCGCGTGCGTCGCGCCATGATCGATGCCATTCCCGATGGTTTTGCGGGCGAGATCTATGAACTGGGCGCTGGTTGGGGTGGTATTACTTTTGCTGCCGCCAAAAAATGCCCCGCAGCGCGGATTATTGCCGTTGAATATTCCCCACTGCCGTTTGCTGTGTTGTGGTTAAGACAGCGTTTGTGCCGTGTGGCGAATGTGGTGCCACAGCGTGCGGATTTTTTTACGCTTGATTTGTCAGGGGCGGGTGTTGTTTTGTGCTATCTGACCAATCCGCTGATGGAAAAGCTGGAGCCAAAACTGGCAGCCGAGCTGACCAAAGGGGCGGTGATCATCAGCAGTACTTTTCAAATGAAAGGCTGGCAGCCCATCAAAGTTATTGATACGCAGGGCTGGTGGTCAACCAATATCTATATATACCGGCAGGAGAAAAACGCATGACCAAGCTGGTGGTTTTTGACATTGATGGCACTATTCTTGACAGCTTTGCCGTGTTTGAACGTGCGGTTGCGCAGTATTCGCGCGACAACAATTTGCCTATGCCCTGCATGGATACAATCAAGCTTGGCTATGGCGAACCCCATGCCCATGATTTCAAATGGGGCGTTGATCGTGATACGCAGCTGCGCCATTTGTATGGCACCTTCAAGTTGGCGGATATCTGGGCAACGTCGGGTGATATGGCCCATATGCCGCCCCTTTATGATGGCACGCTTGATTTGCTGACCGCGCTTAAAGATGGCGGACATCAGCTTGCGATTGTCACATCAAAACCATCAGGGCCGCTCGCGCATATGCTTGATCACTACAGGCTTAACAACTATTTCAGCGCTATTCGCACCAGCTGTGATATTCGCGCACGCGGGGAGGCAGAAAAGCCGGCACCTGATCAGTTGGCCAGTGTGATGCGCGAACTTAAACGCGGCGCTGATGAAAGTGTGATGATCGGTGATACGGTCATGGATATCAAAATGGGCCGCGCTGCGGGTGCTTGCGCCATTGGTGTGACGTGGGGGGCCCATCCCCGCGAACATCTGGAGGCCGCAGGGGCGCACCGCATTGTGGACACGCGGGTGACCGACATCATCCATGCCCTTGAATAAATCGTTATAAATCAAACATATAAAGTCCATTGAACCATATTATGTAGAATGTTAGGCTGTCGCCTGCTTTCACACATATTCATTTTTTTAAAGGATGCTGCCATGTCCCAAGCACCGCAAGAAATCAAATTCGCGCTTTCGTTCCCGCAAGGCGAGGTAATCTTTTTCAAAGGCGATGCGCGTTTTAATGGCCCTGACATTGGCGGCATTTATTTTCTGCCAAAAAATGGCGACGCGGCTTTTGTGCTGTATGGCGAGCGTAAAGAGCTGTTTGGCAAGAACGCTGTCAACGTTAATACCAACAATGAAACGGGCCGCCCAGGTTACAGCGTGGTGTGGGAATTTAACGAGGCCGGCAAACTAAGTGACGCGCGCGCCATCACCAAAGGCCAAGCCGTGAAGGGCCCCGTTGACCAATGGCTGGTCGAACGCGAGCTTGATCACCGCCCCGGATCAGTCCTGACCAAAGATGTTTTGCTGCGTGGTGTGTTAACCGATGCAGCCCGTGTGCAGCAAATCAGTGATCGTCTGGCAGCCGGTGAAATCACGCTCTACGGCGATCGCGATACGCGTCCGCCATCAATCTTCAACGTGGCCCGTTTTACTGATGGCCGTTTGCTGGTGCAACTGTGGAACGATGACCAGCTTTATATCGGCACCCCCGGCAACTTTACCAAGCTGGATGCGCGCAAAGTGGCACAAGGCGGTAACAGCATGTATTACCAGACGGCCACAGGCGAGAACATTGAACTGCCATGGAGCGTAGGTGGTGCATCACCCGGCCAGTTCCCCAAATTCGGTGATGAAACACTGAACTATATGGATGTGCCAACAGGTGCGCCGCCATCTGCTGTCGGGCTTGATATTCTGGGTGGCGTCAAAGCGCTTGATCTGTTTTCAGCCGAAGTCCAGCCGAAAGCAAAAGCGCCAGCCGTTAAAGGCCCGCGTCTTTAATCTGATCTAACGTCAGGATAACGTTTTTAACGTCGGGGGCGTTGCGCGCCGCGTTTGATCGGCGTTTCAACCGACCCGACACCATCAAGCATGCGCACTTCATCGGCAAAGCGGGCAGGGGCCTGCATAAAGAAGATGCCCTTGCGGCTAAGCCCTTGACCATCGGCGGTCAGCTGTACGCTGTCGGCCAGTGATTGTGCTTGCGCGCGCTCGATGATCTTGGCCATGACCTGCTCGGTCACCCCAGCCAGATCGGCGGCTCTGTTTTTGCCGGTATAAAGCGCAACAGTGTAAAAATGCGTGCGCAGGTTATGGGTAAATTTTTCCGTCAGCGTGCTGGCGGCAAAATTTTCTTCAGCCTTACCCAAAGAAGGCTTTCGCAAAAGGTCAGTTGTCATGGCAGAATCACACCCGGTGGTTTTTTGTTTTTGTGGTCTTTTTATTTTTATCCACAAAACGTAATCCCACTCAAAGCGCCTGTCAAGGTGAAGAACGCCTGTTAAATATATAAATCGAAAGGGAAATACCGTGTTACCCACACAGAATTTACAGAAACCAAACGCGGAATACAAAGTCGTCATCTATCGCGAGCCTCTTTTGGGGTCGATGTTTCTGGGCGGCAGCCGCGTTGATCCGGTGCGCTACAGCAAGTTTCTGAACGAAAACGCCCGTGAAGGCTGGCGCGTGGTGGCGATGGAACGCGAAATTCGCCGCGAATTTATTTTCTTCAAGCGCGAAGCTTTCCTGACCATCCTTGAACGCGACGCTGGATAAAAAAGTTCCATGACTCAGGCCGCGTTTTTTTTGCTGCTGTTGTTTGTGCTGA
>JBEIPH010000110.1:0-4808 GCA_040377115.1 Micavibrio sp.
AGATACCACCCGCCACCAGCGCGGTTAATCCAGCGGCACTATCATCATCCTTGGCGTTTGATACCCAGACAAACAACAGCTGATAATCAATCCATCCGGTAACAGGGGCAAGTGCTGCAAAAATGCCGGCACCCACCTTGCGCCGCCAGACATACTGGGCGTAGCGGGCCTGTCTTATCTGCTCGGCGATTTTAAGTTTTGGCCAGATACCGGCGGGTAAAACACTATCCGCCATAACTTTGCACCAGCGCGCCTGATATCAGATACCAGCCATCGACAAGCACGAAGAATATAATCTTGAACGGCAAGGCAATCATCACCGGTGGTAACATCATCATACCCATCGACATCAAAATCGATGCCGTCACCATATCGATAACAAGGAAGGGCAAAAAGATAAGAAACCCGATCTCGAACGCACGGCGAAGTTCGGAAATCATAAAGGCAGGAATAACCACCTGCAGGGGCATCGCCATTGGATCTTCTGTTTTTTCAACTTTGGCAAGGTTGGCAAACAAAACCAGATCTTTTTCACGCGCGTGTTTGAGCATGAATTGTTTGAACGGCACAACTGCACGCTCAAAACCTTCCATTTCCTCGATTTCCTCGTTCATCATCGGCTTGATGCCTGCATCATAAGATGCCTGAAAGGTTGGCATCATGATAAACAGCGTCAAAAACATGGCAAGGCTGATCATTACCGTGTTAGGCGGTGTTTGTTGCGTACCCAAGGCCGTACGTAAGAACGACAGCACAACAACAATCCGTGTAAAAGACGTCATCATCATCAAGATCGAAGGTGCCAACGACAAAACGGTCAGCAGCGCAACCATCTGCACCACGCGACCCGCGACGGAGGTGCCGCCACCAACCCCCTCGCCGCCGCCAAGATCAAGGCTGATGCTTTGTGCGAAAACGCTTTCAGGCAGCAGGGCAATCAGGCCAAAGGCAAGAAGTGGTAAAAATCTTTTAAGCATGGGCGCGGCCCTGTTCTTCGGTTTCTGGCGTAACAACCGACAATAATGGTGAAGTCACGGGAATGTTTGATTCAACAACCAGATGGCCGTCTGGCCCGACAATGATCAAATGATCCCGATCATCACGACGGATGATCATCAGACGACGGCGGTGATCAAGCGGCAACTGTTCCACAATCGCCAATCTGCGTTTGCCACCGGGCAGGAATGATTTACCGCCCAGCCCCGCGCGCTTCATCACCCAGGCCAGCCCCAGCATCAGGCCCATGACCAGCGCGAAGGCTGCTACGAATTTCAGAATGGAAAGATCTCCATCAATCATTATCGTCTGCCCCCGCTTGCTACCATTTTATCTTGTTGTTCTTTCATACCGCGTGCCAGTTTTTCAAGGTCGTCGATCAGCACAGCCATTCTTTGTTCTGTTTGCTTTGCATCAACCGGCGCCAGTGCGGCAATCGCCTCGCAAATTTCAACCACGTTGCGATCAAGCCCCTGCAGATCCATGATCTCGCCACGCGCCACACGGCTTTCGCAATCGCGCACATAGTCGATAATCGCATTCAGTTGCTTGATTACGTCGGCAAGGCTGGCCGTCATGTTTCTTCCCTGTTGCTGCCCTCTACTGCGGGGCTGGCGTTACCAGAGTGATAGTTTCCGTTTGCTTTGTAAACATAGGCCAGAATTTCCGCAATCGCGACCAGCGCCTCGGTCGGGATCTCGCTGTCGATTTCAATGGCGGCCAGCAAACGGGCGAGGTCTTTGTCCTCGCGGACCTTTACCCCGTTCTGAAAAGCCAGCTCGACTATTTTTTCGGCCCAGACGCCGTAACCTGCCGCCACAATCTTGGGCAAGGCACTTTCATCAATTCCATATTTTTTGAGCGCAACGGCGGTTGAACGCAAGCTGGCTTCGGGCGTTGATCGATCCGCCTTGGCTAAACCGCCAAGCGCTATGTCAAGCTGATGCCCCTTGCCTTCTTTTTCCAAATTATCCCCCAGCGCGCTTTGATAACATTCTATCAAAACTTAATGAATTATTAATATCACGAATGCCACAATAAAGGTGGAAGAATTGTGGTACGCTTGTTGCAAGGACACTCATGGGGATACGGGCCACGGCCCGAACGAGTGAGGAGTGAAAAAATGACAACCGAGAACCTGACATTACTGAACGGCTTTACCAAGAAGATCGACTGGATCGAAGCCCGCCAGAAAACATTGGCCGAAGGCATTGCCAACGCGGATACGCCCGGCTATCGCCCGAGCGATCTGGTTCCATTGGATTTCAAAGAGTTACTGGGCGGCTCTACCAGCAAGCTTTCACTTGCGGCTGCCGGCAGGTCTGACACCCTCAGCCCGCTACCCCCCACAAGCTTGGGCGGTACAAACGCCTCTCACCTTGATGCAAATGGCAGCAAACTTGAACAACGCGCCGCTGACAGCAAGGCTCAGCGCAAGACCTATGAAACAGCACCGGTAGGAAATGCCGTGGTTCTTGAAGAACAGCTGCTGAAAATGGGGGAAAATTTTGCCGACCACCGCATGATGACCAACCTCTACCAAAAGAACATCGACATGCTGAAGTTATCGGTAAAGTAACACTTAAAGAATAAAATTTAAGTTACGGAGAAATAAAATGGATCTCGCTCAAGCAATGCAGCTCGCCGCCAAGGGGATGAAAGCCCAGGGCACCCGTATGCGCGTGATCTCGGAAAACCTTGCCAACGCGGATACCACCCCAACCACCAAGGGTGAGCAGCCTTATCAGCGTCAGGTTGTTACATTCAAAAACCAGTTGAACCGCAGCATTGGCCTGCGCGAGGTCGAAGTCGACAAAGTGATGAAAGATGACTCTGACTTCATCATGAAATACGACCCAAGCCACCCGGCGGCAGACGACAAGGGATACGTCAGCACACCTAACGTAAACACACTCATCGAAACCATGGATATGCGCGAAGCGCAGCGCTCGTACGAGGCAAACCTTGGTGTTATCGAAATGGCCAAATCAATGTTGATGCGGACAATTGATCTTATCCGCAGCTAAAAAAATAGAGGGGTAACATAACATGACAAACATTAACGACGCCGTGAATGCCTACAGCGCCATCAGCAAGCCGCTTGGCAATGACAGCGCGCAAGGCGCCAAGAAAGCTGGCGAAGGCGTCCCCTCTTTTGGCGAAGTCCTGAAAGCGTCTATCGGCAGTGCAATCGATGCCCAGACAAAGAGCGAAGAAGTGTCCGCCAAGGCCATCGTCGGTAAAGCCGATATGAGCGAGGTTCTAGCCGCTGTGAATGACGCTGAAATCGCGCTGAATACTGTGCTTGCGGTGCGCGACAGAGTGGTGCAAGCTTATGAAACGGTTATGCGCACGCCTATCTGACGCCTTTTCCCGAAAACACTAATTGAAAGTGTCTGGCGGGCGATGGCGCCCAGCAGTCCAGAAGCGGGATGTTTTTGACATGGATGAGAACGAAATCATTGATTTTGCACGCGAGGCCATCATCCTGTGCCTGACCATTTCAGCGCCTGTGATGATCATCGGTCTTGTCGTTGGCGTGATCATCGCGCTGTTTCAGGCCCTCACCCAGATCCAGGAAATGACGCTGGCGTTCGTACCAAAGATCATTGCCATCTTTGCTGCGATCTTTGTCATGTTCCCGCTGATGACCAAATCCCTGACCGTTTTCATGGAAAAGATCGCCGACAAGATCATCAGCCTCAGTTGACGGGCGGCTAGCGCATGCAGTCGATCCTACAGGAAATTATTACAGCCCAGCTTTTCACCTTCCTGCTGTTGTTCATGCGCTTTGGCATGGCGGTGATGATCATGCCGGGTATTGGCGACAGTTTTGTGACGCCACAGGTAAGGCTGCTGTTTTCACTGGCCTTCTGCCTTGTGCTAACACCCCCGCTTTCGGTGATGATCCCCGCCGCTCCGGCAACCGCCCCACTGCTGGTGGCCTTGCTGGTCAGCGAGATGCTGATTGGTATTTATATCGGCACGGTGATGCGCATTATGATCTCGGCCCTTGATACGGCAGGTTCGATCATTTCTATCCAGACCGGTTTTTCAAGCGCTCTGCTGTTTAACCCTGTATCAGACACCCAAGGATCGGTGGTTGGCGCGATTTACTCCATGCTTGGCGTTACTTTGCTGATGGTCATGGATCTGCACCATTTCATGTTGGCGGCAATCGTTGATAGCTATCACCTCTTTCCGGCAAAAGGCGGCCTGCCTGATCTGGCTGGTATGTCAGACCTGATTGCCGGAATGGTTGCACTGGCATTTAAAACAGGCACACAGATCGCCCTGCCCTTTTTGGTTGTCGGTATGATCATGCAGATGGGCTTTGGCGTGCTGAGCCGCCTGATGCCGCAAATCCAGATTTTCTTTTTGGCACTGCCCGCGCAGATCACTGTCGGGCTTCTTATCATGACGATCACATTGTCTGCAGGCGTTTTGTTCTGGGTATCTATCTATGAACAAACCGTCACGCAGGCCATTTCTCCTTAACAACGGACCCATATGGCCGAAAACGAAGACAGCACAGACGAAAGTCAGAAGACAGAAGACCCCACCCCGCGAAAGCTTGAAGAAGCGCGCAAACGTGGTCAGGTTATCTTCAGCAAGGAAGTCACCAACTGGGTGCTTCTGTTTGCTGCCACGTTGCTTATTGTGGGTGCCGGCCCCAGCATCGTTGCTGACATGAGCGACACGCTGAAGGTTTTCTTGGCTGAGCCGCATAATATACCAATTGGCACACCTGGCGGTCTTGGCGTAACCATGCGCGCGCTGTTCTTTGATGTTTTTACCGATCTTCTTTTTCC
>JBEIPH010000136.1:0-4393 GCA_040377115.1 Micavibrio sp.
CCAGATAAAACCATGCGTCAGGTTGGTTTTATAAGGTGCTTGGCCGCGCGTACCAACCGCCTCAAGCAGGGATGACTGGAACCAGCCACGATGCTGGTCTGACCCTTCAAGATAAAGATCAGCAGGCCAGCTAAGTTCGGGGCGCTGTTCCATCACGAATACATGGGTTGAGCCTGATTCAAACCAGACGTCGACGATATCGACGATTTGCTCGAAATCTTCAGGTTTGTATTTGTCACCAAGGAAATCAGATGCAGGACGCGCATACCACGCATCCGAACCTTCTTTGGTGAAGATTTCAATGGTGCGGTTAAGGACAGCTTCGTCCTTCAGCGGCTCGCCAGATTTTTTATCGACGAAAATGGCGATAGGAACGCCCCAGGCACGCTGGCGGCTGATACACCAGTCGCCACGGCCTTCAACCATCGCGCCGATACGGTTTTTGCCGCGTGGCGGGAAAAATTCGGTTTTTTCAATTTCCGCCATCGCTTTTTTGCGCAGGTCGTTTTTCTCCATCGAGATAAACCACTGCGGCGTGTTGCGGAAGATAACCGGCGCTTTTGATCGCCAGCTGTGCGGATAGCTATGGTTGATTTGCCCGCGCGCGGCAAGATTGCCCGCTTCGGTCAGCGCGTTGATCACAAATTTATTGGCAGGGCCTTTTTTGCCATCGGGCATATAAACAGCTGCACCGGCAAACAGCGGTACGTGCGGGAAATATGTTCCATCTGGTCCAACTGTGTGCGGTACTTCGATACCGTTGGCGATGCCAAGGCGATAGTCGTCCTCGCCGTGGCCGGGTGCGCAATGCACAAAGCCCGTACCGGCATCAGTGGTGACAAAATCACCTGCCAATAAGGGCACATTAAATTCATACCCTTTGCCATGCAGCGGGTGATGGCAGATCATGCCAGCGAGGTCTTTGCCTGTGCCTTGCCAGAGAATATCCACACTGCCGTCGCCGTTAGCGCTTTGAGCGGGTGTGATTTTTACATCTTCACAAAACTTTTTCAGCAAGCTTTTTGCAATAATAAGCTTCTGCCGTAACAAGCTCATAGCATAGGGCGGTATCTCATCTTCCCAGTTAACACTGGCTACTTCGATACAGACATACTCAATATCCTCCCCATATGCCACGGCACGGTTGCCGGGTATGGTCCAAGGGGTGGTTGTCCAGATAACAACACTTGCGCCTGCCAGCGCTGATGGTCCGCCGCTTTTCACGGGGAATTTTACAAAGATCGTATCGCTGACGATGTCTTTGTATTCAACTTCTGCCTCGGCCAGTGCGGTTTGTTCAACCGTTGACCACATCACGGGCTTTGATCCGCGGTAAAGACCGCCGTTGAGCAAGAATTTGTGGATTTCCGCAGCAATCGTTGCTTCGGATTTTGGATACATCGTGGAGTAGGGATTTTTCCAATCACCATTGATGCCAAGACGTTTTAATTCTTCGGTCTGGATACCAGACCAATGTCCGGCGTATTCGCGGCATTCCTTGCGGAAGGCGACGGGGTCGCTGTCTTTGGTACCGTTGCGCTTTTCAGCGCGGTGTTTTTCCTCGATCTTCCATTCGATCGGCAGGCCATGGCAGTCATAGCCAGGCACAAGTGGTGCGTCATAGCCAGACAGTTCCATCGCACGCGTTACAAAATCCTTGAGCGTGTGTGACAGCAAATGGCCGATGTGGATATGCCCGTTGGCAAAGGGAGGGCCGAAATGAAGAATGAATTTTTCACGCTTTGCTGTGGCGGCACGCGCACGCTGCTTGGCGTAGATGTCCATCTTTTCCCAGCGGGCCAGAATTTGTGGTTCTTTTTGCGCCAGACCAGCGCGGCGTGGAAAATCTGTTTTTGGCAACAGGATGCTGTCCGCGTAATCGCGGCCCTGCGGCGCATCGGTTTTGGCGGCTTTGTCTGGCGTGGTGGTCATTTTCAGGCTCTTTTCATTTAAACAGCGGCAAATACCCCGTCAAAATGCCTGAAAAAGGCGTCGGGGGTCTAGACACAATATGCCCAAACCCCCGATTTTGTACCTATTAAAGCGATTTAGCGTGGGCGAATACCCTCAGCTGGCCTGCCAATGCACAGGGCATAACTGGCATCTGCCATGGTTTGCAAATCAGGTGCCGCGACTGCTGAATAGTGTTGCTCGCGACCGCTGCGGTCATTGAACACAATATGCACGTCCCCTTTTTCCAGCCTAAACAGTGAGTAACGGTCAGGGTTATAAACCTTGGAACTGCCTGCCTGGCCCTCACAGCTATACCAGACTTGTTCTTTTGTCTGTTTGACAACCTCCTGACCGGCATAAACCAGACCGCCAGCGGCGAGAGCTGTCACGATTGCGTTCACAAGTTTCATGTGTGGCATCTCCTCTACTTAAGGTTGTTGTCGCAGCCTTAAGTTAACCGATTCGGCCGATCAAAATCAACAATATTCTGTAAATTTAAATGCCGACGGCCTGGCGCGCTCGTGCCAGCACCTCTTTGGCCTTGGAACGCGCCTTTTCAGCACCGTCGGCAAGCAGGGCGTCGATCTTTTTGGTGTCTGCCATCAACTCGGCATAACGGGCGCTTGGCTCGGCAAATACGCGCTCCAGCACCGCCAACAGCAATCCTTTGGCATCACCATATCCCATGCCGCCTTGCGTGAAAGCCGCGCGCATCGCTGCGATTTCATCAGATGTTGCGAACTGGCTGTAGAGCTGAAAGATTGCACTTTCATCAGGATTTTTGGGTTCTTCCGGACGTTTTGAATCCGAAACGATTTTCATCACCAGCTTTTTACGCGCCGCCGGATCGATAAAAAGCGGAATGTGGTTGTTGTAACTTTTGCTCATCTTGCGGCCATCGATACCAGGCAAAAGTGCGGCGCCCGATTTATCAACCTGCGCTGTCGGCACTGTGAAAACCTTGCCAAACGTATTGTTGAAATAACCTGCCATATCACGGGCAAATTCGATGTGCTGCACCTGGTCTTGGCCCACCGGAATAACGTTGGCATCCATCGACAAAATATCTGCCGCCATCAAAATCGGATAGGTATAAAGGCCCATGTTGACGTTGGCATCAACATCGCGGCCTTCCTCGCGGTTTTTATCCATCGATGCTTTATAGGCATGGCTGCGGTCCATCAAGCCCTTGGGCGTCACGGCCGCCAGCAAGGTGGCGATTTCAAAAATTTGCGGCACATCAGACTGGCGGTAAAAAACGGTGCGCGCGGGGTCAAGGCCCAGCGCCAGATAACAAGCCGCCACCTCATGGGTATCGCGGCGCATCGCCTTTGCGTCATGCACGGCGTTGAGCGCGTGATAATCGGCAATAAATAAAAAAGTTTTTTCATGCACGCGCGCAAGGTCAAGCACGGGCCTGATCGCGCCGATATAATTACCGATATGCGGTGCGCCCGTCGGCTTGACGCCGGTCAGGATTACGGGGCTTTGCGTCGCGGCAGTCATTTTGGGCATTCCTTTACGGGATTATTCAGCCTAAACTTTAGCCGAGGCAGTTAACGGAGGCAAGGAAATGACCACCCTGACAATCAAGGACATTGATGGCCAATACCGCGTAACCACGGTGTCTGATTATACTGGCCCCATCCCCATGCAAAGCGATGGCATGACCGAAATCAAAGACGGCAAGACTCACCGTGTTGATGCCGCCGGTTGCGTGTGGCGTACGGAAATCAGCGTGCTCAGTGACAACGAGGTCGAATTCAAATCCACGGCCGACCCCAGCCAAGCCAAACCCGATTTTTGCCTGACCCGCGAAAACGGCGAACTGACCCGCGAACCCGTGACCTACACCACCATCATGAAGGTTGCCCGCAAGGACGACAAAATCCGCCTGTCTGGCCAAATCCAGCACGGCAAGGTGATTACCGTCATTACGATGATCAAAGCCTAACGTTGTTTATTTGTTATGTTAATTAGCATTCTTCAGGCTTGCCTTTTGTTATGCGTCTGCTAACCTGACTTCAGCTTTATGTATACAAAACGGAGTGAACATCATGGGAATGCGCGATTTTATTGAAAAATTGAAACAACAGGCCGAAGAGCGCCTGAACCCAAAACCCCTGACTCCTGAAGAAGAACGCGCGCGCAAAAAAGAAGAAGCGCAAAAGACCTTCAAGCGCACCGCCAAAGCCATGGAACTGGGCCAAAAGGCGATCAAAATTTCCAAAGACGTTAGCGACAAAACCGATGCCTTCAAGGACGCCGCTGCCAAAGGTGCGGCCTCTATCGCTGACAAAGCAGCGCCAATCGCTGATAAAATTGATGGCCTTGCTGGCAAGCTGAAACAAGCAATCAACGGCCCCGATGATGGCACAGCAAAACCAGACCGCCCCAAGAAAACCAGCGGGTCGGGCCTGCTGGATCTGTTGGTGCCACC
>JBEIPH010000075.1:0-5617 GCA_040377115.1 Micavibrio sp.
CAAAAGCTTGAGGATGTTGATCTTGTTCTGGTGATGCCAAGCCTTGGCGCGCCGCTTAACCTTGATGGGGCGATCACCTATAAAGGCCAGCGTCTTAATCTGGTGCTCGGCATCGACAAGCCGCTTGATCTGGCCGATGGCAAAACCTCGTCGGGCAGCCTGAACCTTAAATCAGATGTCATTTCTGCCGAGGTGGCGGGCAACTTTGCCACCAGCGGTACTTTAATGAAAGGTCAGGTCAATACAGAGATCCCAAGCCTGCCTAAGCTGTCAGCGTGGGTTTCTGGCGGTGCCGAAGCGGCGATGCCAATCACAAAAATTGCAGCCGCCAGCGCGGTCGAGGTTTCGGGCGACAAGATTTCCCTCAGCGGTGCAACACTGACGATTGACGACATCAAGGGTGGGGGCGAGCTTGCGGTTGATATGTCCGGCAAGCGTCCATCAGTGAATGCACGTCTGTCCGTGGACATGGTTAATTTGGACCGTTTTATTAAACCCTCTGATAAATCAGCGGCCGCGGCACCCGCCAAGCCTGTCGCAGCAGATGAAGAATGGGACAACACCCCAATTGATTTCAGCGGCCTGAAGGCGCTTGATGCCGATGTGATTGTTCAGACCAAGGGTTTTATCCTGAAGGGTGTGGAGCTTGGTGCCAGCAACCTCAGCGCAAAACTGACCAACGGCAATCTTGTGTTTTCATCTTCCGAAGCCACGCTGTTTGGCGGTAAGGTGAAATCAGATATCAACGTCAATGCCAGCAGCGCCACACCAACTGTATCAGCCAAGCTGAATTTGACAGGGGTTGAGGCCAAACCCGTGCTGACCACCTTCGCGGGGTTTGAAAAGCTGAGCGGTAAAGGCGACATGAATATTTCCGTCAGCGGTTCTGGCGGCAGCCAGCGTGCTATCGTCAAAAGCCTGAATGGAAACGGCAAGATGCTGTTTCGTGATGGGTCGCTTGAGGGGATTGATCTGGTCAATATCGCCCAGATGCTGCAAAAGCGTTTGACCACCATGGGTGTTGGCGGCGGTAAGACAGACTTCGTTGAACTTGGCGGAACCTTTACCATCGTAAATGGTGTTGCCAACAATCAGGACCTTAAAATGAAAGGCCCACTTGTGCAGGCAACGGGCAGCGGCGATGTCGATCTGCCCAAAAAGCAGGTGCGCTATCGCGTGGTGCCCGTGTTGACGGCGTCTTCAGCTGTCGAGGGTGCTTCTGGTATTAAGGTGCCGGTTGATATTGTTGGCCCGTTCAGTGCCATCAAGGTGCGTCCTGACTACGGCTCAGTGCTCAAAGACGCGCTGGAAAACCCCGAGGAAATTAAAAAGACCCTGAAGCAAGCCGAAGATAGTATCGAGCCTATCAAGGACAACATCAAAAATATCCGCAAGGATCTGAAGGATGATCCGGCCAAGGCAATCGGCAATATTCTCGGTGGTGGCCTGTTGGCACCTGCACCTGCGCCCACACCAGCACCGGCACCAACACCTTCTCCGGCACCTGTTGTGGCGCCAGCGCCAGAAGCAGCGCCTGCACCAACGCCAGAGGCCGCGCCAGCTGAAACAGCCCCCGCCGAACCGGCAGCAGCCGAGCCAACGCCCGATGAAGCCACAGCACCTGCCGCCGCCCCATGAAGCAACGGCTTGGTCAGTGGCACGAGTGGATATGGACGGATGGCGCAAGCCTTCCAAGGTCAGTCCTAAGGCTTGCTGGCGCGCTGTTTTCTGATCTGCGTGATGGCTCTTTGGCCCTGCGTGCCACCAGTTTGGTTTACACGACGCTTCTCTCGCTTGTGCCACTGCTGGCTTTGGCTTTTTCGGTGATCAAGGGTTTTGGCGGGCAAGACACGCTTGAACCCTTTCTGCGCGAAGTACTGTCACCGCTTGGACGCCAGGCAGATGAACTGGTTATCCGCATTCTTGAATTTGTCGCCAACATCAATGTCGGCGTGCTGGGGGCGGTTGGTCTTGCCTTTTTGATATTCAGCGTGCTGTCCCTGATGCAAAAGGTAGAAAGCTCGTTCAACCATATCTGGCGTGTGCCGGCCCCGCGCAGCTTTGTGTTGCGTCTGCGCGACCATCTGAGCGTGCTGCTGATTGGGCCTTTGTTTATTTTCCTTTCTATGGGCATGACGGCATCGCTTCGTTACGATGCGGCGGCTGAATGGCTGGGCATTGAAGCGATCAATGCGCTTCTTCATATGGCGTTGTTGCTGGTGCCTTACATTTTGTTCACGCTGGCCTTTACGGCCATTTATCTTTTTATACCCAATACGCGCGTGCGTCTGGTGCCGGCCTTGGCTGCGGGGGCGTTTACGTCAGTGCTGTGGAAGGCGCTTGGCTGGGGATTTGGCATTTTTGTGCAGCAGTCTAGCAATGTGGCTGCCATTTATTCGGCCTTTGCCGCGCTGATCCTTTTGATGATCTGGCTTTATATTGCCTGGCTGGTGGTGTTGCTGGGGGCAAGTGTTGCCTATTACCTGCAAAATCCAGCCAGCCAGCGTCTGGCGCATCGCCCATTGGTGTTGTCAGCACAACAGCAACGTCAATTGTGTTTATTGCTGCTGGCGGAAACTTCAAGACGGTTTTATGCCCAAAAATCGCTGATACTTGAAACGATTGCACAAAGCTTTAATTTGCCTTTGTTGGCGGTGGCAGAGGCACTGGAGCGTCTTTGCGAGGCCTGTATTTTGCGCACGGATGGTCTAAGTTATTTGCCCGCGCTGCCCTTTGATGAACTGTTGGTTTCCGATGTGATAATGCGCCTTGATCAAACAGCCGTGAAGGCGTCATACAGGCTGCGCATGCCTGAATTTATCAATGCGCTGGAAATTGAAACAGATAAAGCACGCGCACAGCAATTGGCGGGGTTGACTGTCAAACAACTCGGCAACAGTCTAAGCCAAGGAGCAGGATAAATGATTGAACGCTTTACACGCCCTGAAATGGCCGCGATCTGGACGCTGGAAAACAAATATCGTCTTTGGCTGGATATTGAACTGGCCGTGGCCGAGGCACGCGCCGAGCTGGGCCTGATGCCCGCTGATGTGCCGCCACGTTTGCGCCAGAAAGCCAAATTCGATGTTGCGCGCATTGACGAGATCGAACGCGAAGTGCGCCATGACGTTATTGCCTTTTTGACCTGCGTCAACGAAAGCCTGGGCGAAGATGGCCGCTATATGCATGTCGGCCTGACATCGTCGGATATTATTGATACGGCTTTTGCCCTGCAACTGCGTCAATCGGTTGATATGATGCTGGTGGGGGCGGATCGTCTGTTGGCAGCGCTGCGTAAACAAATCGATGCCCATCGTCAGACAATTTGCATCGGGCGCAGCCACGGTATCCATGCTGAACCCACAACCTTTGGCCTGAAACTGGCCGGGCATTACGCGGCCTTTGCCCGTGCGCGCAAACGTCTGGAAATGGCGCGCGCTGAAATTGCCACCTGTGCGCTATCAGGCGCTGTGGGTACTTTTGCGGCAACCGATCCGCAGATCGAGAAGATTGTTGCCAAAAAACTGGGGCTGGCAGTTGAGCCGGTTTCAACACAGGTTATCCCGCGTGACCGTCATGCCATGTTTTTTGCGGTACTGGCGGTTATTGGTGCATCGATTGAAAATCTGTCCACCGAAATTCGCCATTTACAGCGCAGCGAGCTTCGCGAGGTCGAAGAATTTTTCCGCGAGGGGCAAAAGGGTTCTTCGGCCATGCCGCATAAACGCAACCCGATCCTGACCGAAAACCTGACAGGGCTTGCAAGATTGATCCGCTCGGCCATCACACCCGCGCTTGAAAACGTAACGTTGTGGCATGAACGCGATATTTCGCATTCTTCGGTCGAACGTGTGATTGCGCCAGACGCGGCGATTGTCGCCGATTTTGCTCTCCACCGTCTGGCTGGTGTTATTGACCAGCTGGTGGTTTACCCCGACCGCATGCGTGCCAATATCGATGCGCTTGGCGGGTTGGTCTTTTCACAGGCCGCGTTGCTTAAGCTGACGGAAAAAGGCATGTCGCGCGAAGATGCCTATAAAATCGTACAGGGCCATGCCATGGCGGTTTGGCGCGGGGAGGGGGCTGATGATTTCCGCACCCGCCTTGCAGGCGATACATCAGCAGGCCTTGGCGCGGCCGATATGGCGGATATTTTTGATCTGCAAAAATACACCCAGCATGTTGACAGCGTGATTGACCGGGCGATGGCATGCTAAACTGGGAAGACAGCGGCATTGTTTTATCTGTACGCCCGCATGGCGAAAATGGCGGCATTGTTTCGCTGTTAACACCAAATCATGGGCGTGCCGTTGGTTATGTTTACGGCGCAACATCACAGCGCCAGCGCGGCGCCCTGCAGCTGGGCAATCGTGTGGCTGCTGTCTGGCAAGCCAAAGCGCCCGGGCAGATGGGCAGTTTTACGCTCGAGCTTGAAAAAAGCTGCCTTGCCGATGTGATTGATGACCCGATCAAGCTGACAGCCTTGCAATCCGCCTGCGCGCTGGCCGACAAAACCATGCCCGAAAATGAACAGCATGCCGGTGTCTATCAGGGTATGCTTGCCGTGCTTGCCGCCTTTGATGGTGATTTATGGGCGGCGAGTTATATTTTCTGGGAGATCGGGTTGCTGCGCGAGCTGGGCTTTGGCCTAGATCTGGCCAAATGTGCAGCGACGGGCGAGGTTGAAAACCTGCTCTATGTCAGCCCAAAGTCGGGCTGTGCCGTTTCTGCCGCCGCCGGTGAAATCTACAAGGAAAGGCTGCTGGCCCTACCGCCCTTTTTGCGCGGAGAGGCGCGGTTTGAACCCGCTGATATCCTTGATGGCCTGAAGCTGACAGGCCATTTTTTCCTGCACCGCGTCTTTGCGCAGGCTCATGAAAACTTGCCAGATGCCCGCCTGAGGCTTGAGGAGCGCTTTTCCCGCCTGGTTTATCCACAGGCAGCTGATCAGGCCCAGCTTGCAAAAATGGCCGAAATCCTTTAAAAATCACCCATGGCAAAAAAACCGACATCATCCGCTGGCCCCATGGCAAAAGAGATTATCGACCGTAATCTGGGCGAGATCATTGCCGAGAAATATCTATCTTATGCCCTGTCGACCATCATGTCGCGTTCGCTGCCCGATGTGTGCGATGGCCTGAAGCCTGTTCACCGCCGCGTTTTATATGCGATGGCCGAGCTGAACCTGAACCCTTCAGCGCCGCCCAAAAAATCCGCCCGTGTTGTGGGCGACGTCATGGGTAAATATCACCCGCACGGCGATCAGTCGATTTATGATGCGCTGGCGCGTCTGGCGCAGGATTTCTCCGTGCGCTATCCGCTGGTCGATGGTCAGGGTAACTTTGGTAACATTGATGGCGATAATCCCGCCGCCATGCGCTACACCGAAGCGCGTCTGACGGCCGTTGCCCAATTGTTGATGGAAGACCTTGAGTCTGACACCGTTGATTTCCGCCCCACCTATGACGGCAGCTCGTTTGAGCCTGTTGTTATGCCGGCCAATTTCCCCAACCTGCTGGCCAACGGATCGTCCGGCATTGCCGTGGGTATGGCCACCAATAGTCCGCCGCACAACGTGGCCGAGCTTTGCGAGGCGCTTGAGCATCTGATTGATCAG
>JBEIPH010000189.1:0-3645 GCA_040377115.1 Micavibrio sp.
AACAAAGAGAATATCGAGTTATTAAGCAGGGTATCTCTTTTTAAAGTTGGGGAATATTCTACTCAGTTACAACCCGGGACATTATTACTGGTTTTTTTGATGTCCTTTTTTATAGGCGTATACTACTTAAGTATTATTTTAATTTTAATAGTGGCGATCCCAATTTATAAGTCTGTTTTTAATTTGGCTGAATATGTGAGAGGTATTGGCGGATTTAATGGCTTATTTATTTTTCTTTTCATGGTGGGTTTTTTTGCACCGTTCGCTATTTATACTTCACAACCTTTTGATTTTCCCCATCAAGATCAGCAGGCTGAATTAAAGGTTGTTATTAGTTCCTACGACTACATGATGGAAAGTTGTTTATTGTTGCTGTCACTTGCTGGGGTACCTGCGTCAATTATAGGTCTTATTGCGTTTGTAAGCTTCAAACTGAAATTCAAAAGCGGCCAAAAAGGGTAATATCTATGCTTTTAGGAATAGCCACTCCCTTGGAAACAAAGGAATAATTTTGCTGGCGGTTTTTGAAATATTATGTTAATATCTATACATGAAATCTGGGGAATATAACAACAATAAAAATGCCGTCAGGCACGGGCCTTCACAGGCCTTTTCCAACGGCAGCAAGGCAACCGGCGCCAATGCCGTGTTTGAGGCGATTGTTGCCACGCGCAGCGACCTTTCAGGTCAACCTTGCGTGATGCCGGGGCAGGGGCTGTCTTCTTTTGTGTTTTTGTTTACGGACGAAGTCATCAAAGCCCCGCGCGACGGACAAGATGAAAAAGCCTTTCTGCGTGAATACCGCGTTTTAAACCATCTGCATCAGGCAGGCCTGCCTGTGCCAGCCGCCCTGATGTCAAATGACAAGCCTGCCTTTTTCTCCCAAGAGCGCATGGCATATCACCGCCATTTTTTTGCCGCCAACGTGGCACCTAATACTCCAGCCGAAGATACAGCGGCCGCCGACATCGCAGAATTTCTGTTTAAAACGCATCAGGCTGTCACACCCGCCGATGCACGTCGCCTTGGTTATCATGACCAATCAGGCGCACTGGGTATGATCAAAGAACTTGCGCAGCAATCAAGTATCGCGCGTATTCTTGCCATCAGCGATCATGATCTTGCAGACGAGCTTGCCGATTATGCCCGCAGCCGCAAAGGTCAGGCGCAACGCTTTTTCCACAGCGACCTTAATCCATCCAATATGCTGGTAGATGAAAATTCACGCATTTGCGGATTTATCGATTTCGGGCGCTGTCATTACGGCGATATCGCGGTTTCGTTTCACACCCTTTATCACCACTACACCCACGCCTTCGTCGATAAAATCGCAGATCACTACGGCGCATTGACGGGTGAAAAACCCATCAGGCATGAAAGCGCCGTGCGCGCCAGACTGGCGTCTGACATTATTGGCTATGCGCAGTTACTGAACGAGCCATCTTCGCCCGAGCAGAGCGAAAAAGTAAAAAGCTATGAAGGTTGGCTAAACCATCTGGTGGATGAATACGATATGGCCCGCATTTCACCCGTACAAAAGATGTCCATGCAGCATTTTGGCGGCGCGGCCTTTTAATTGCAGGCCTTTTGGCCCTTATCTTGACACTATTCCGGCAATTCTTTAGATTGGTTGCATCACAAAATAAGCAATCAAGAGAAGAAAATAATGAGCACTTTAGTGCTGTTGCGCCACGGCCAGAGCGTCTGGAACAAAGAAAACCGTTTCACCGGATTTACCGATGTGGATCTGAGCGAGCAGGGCGAGGCCGAGGCCCGCGCCGCTGGCGAAAAACTCAAAGCACTGCCACTTGATCATGTATTCACCTCCACCCTCAAACGCGCTTATCGCACAGCAGCTTTGGCTGTGGGTGCGTCGGGCCAGACTGGCGTGCCTGAAACCCGCCATGATGATCTGCGCGAACGCGACTATGGTGATTTAACCGGCCTTAACAAAGACGAAATGCGCCAGAAATACGGCGAGGAACAAGTACACATCTGGCGGCGCAGTTATGATGTGCAGCCACCAGGTGGCGAAAGCCTTGCCGATGTGGTCAAACGCGTTGAGCCTTATTACAAGCGCGAGATCGTACCGCTGCTGGCATCGGGCAAAAATATTTTGATCGCAGCGCACGGCAATACCCTGCGCGCCATGCTGATTATTCTGGGCCTCCATACGCCGGAAACGATTAATAATGCCGAGATTGGCACGGGCGATCCTCTCTTTTTTGATATTCAAAATGGCACAGCAAAGGAAATCAAGGTATGAGCAAAAAACCATCAATCACAGGCCGCCTTGTTATCTTTCGCCATGGCCAGACACCCTATAACAAAGCACACCTGATGACCGGCATCGCCGATGTACCCCTGACCGAACTGGGGCAGGCACAAGCAGCAGACGCTGGCCGCGCCATCGCCCATCTGCGCTTTGACAAGGTTTTTGCATCAACCCTCAGCCGTGCATTTAATACTGCCGCACTGGCGCTTGAGGCTGCCGGTACACAGGAACACCTGCGCCATGATGACGGCAGCTTTATGATTTCAAAAAGCAAAGATATCGTGGAGCTTGATACCGGCGATTTCACCGGCCGCTGCCACAAGACCGATCCTGAAATCGTCAACTGGGGCCGTACCTATGACGTACCGCTGCCAAACGGCGAAAGCAGCAAACAGGTGGTGGAACGTGTTGGTCGTTTCTTTGAACAGAAAGTCCTGCCGCGTCTTGAACGTGGCGAAACGGTTTTGGTTGTTGTGCACGCTGGTATCGTGCGTGCCTTTGACATCGTGCTGGGGATTGAACCTGTTCCCGCTGATGGTCAGGAAATGCCAAAGCGCCCTGTACCAAATGCCGCACCCGCACTGTTTGAATTTACCGATGGTGTGTTAACGGGCTCAAGCCAGCTGGCGATGCCGCCTGTTAACAACAACACACCACCAGATACCGGCAAACAGGCCCGTCCGCCAAAATTCGGCAAATAATGCGTTTTGTTCCTGTTATTTTTGCAGCACTGCTGCTTGCGTCCTGCGCGGGGCAGCAGGCACCGCAGCTGCAATCAGGCACGCCTGGTACGCAGGATATTTTTGTGCAAACACCGGGCGCGAGTGGTGCCAATTGCTTTGCGCAGGGCGAGGGTGGCAGCTATCCCGTTATCAGCCCCGGCATTGTGACGGTGCGTGCGGGTGAAAAGCCGCTTGAGGTTACCTGCTTTAAAGGCGAGCATATGATTGGGCGCACAACGCTGCAGCCACGCTGCAAATCGGGGTGTGGTTACCCCGCGACAGCAAATATCCCCATGGGTATTGACCCGACATCTATGCAGCGGGAAATTATACGCATCAATCAACAGTATCGCTAAACGTGCTTTAGGCCGCCGATTTTATAAGTGCGGCAACGCCGGGCAGAGTTTTGCCCTCAAGCCATTCTAAAAACGCACCGCCTGCTGTTGACACATAGGTCATGTCATCAATCACGCCGGCATGGGCAAGGGCAGCCACAGTATCGCCACCACCAGCAACGGCGGTGATGTGGCGGGATTTAACAGCCGCAGCCACAGCCTGTGCAGTATCAACCGTACCTTTATCAAAAGGCTTGATTTCAAAGGCGCCAAGCGGGCCGTTCCACAAAACAGTTTTGGTTTCAGCCAAAGC
>JBEIPH010000107.1:0-4857 GCA_040377115.1 Micavibrio sp.
AAGACATTGATGCGCTCGATCAGCAAGCTTTGCTGGTAACTCAGCTCCAGCGCATAAGCGGGCTGTACGGCCAAGTGCAAAATGGCCTGGCCGGGTGTTTTCTTGGCGGCGTTCTCGGCCTGCTTGGCGGTGCGCTGAAATTTCAGGTCAAGCGGTACGGTGTGGCTGGCAATTTCAGCACCCGCTATTTCTGCCCAAGCGGAAAGCATTTTGCCAAACAGCATATTTTTTTTGCCAAAGATTCCCTCGGTCATGCGCGGGATCATATCCGCCAGCAGACGAGGGCGATTGGCGATATTTTTTTGATTTTTATCGGTCATCGTGGGCCGCCGTATCCATCGTTCTTTTTACCTGCAGGTTTGCCGGCCAGTTTTTGTGCGGCAGGACACAGGGAATAATCAGGATACTTTTGCATCATTCTATCAAGATGCGCCAGAGAGGAATGGTTGGGGCGCAGCAAGGTTAATTGTTTTGCGGCAACGTCTAGGCGATAGGCTTCAGATGTTGTGATTTCCTTGCCATCGGTGGCGATCTGGCACAGGCCGATATCAAACGATGCGGTCAGGATTTGCGCGCGTTCTTGTGCCGTTTTGGCGCTCTGCAGCGCTTTTTCAATTTCGCCGCTGAGGAAAACGATGTTGTATTCGGTTCCGGTTGCTTCAGAAACCACGGTCCATGAATCTGCGCTGGATTTAAGCTTTTCGCGGGTGAAAACGTCGCCGTAGCTGTCTTTATAGACAACTTTTTCCAGCACCTCAAAGGCGGGGGCACGCGATTTGGTCATGGTTTCAACTGTATGGAAGTTGCTGTAACCATCTGTTCTGGTCACGGTTTGTGGTTTGATACGCAAACCGGCTGCTTTAAAGCAGTCTGTTATAAAGCTTCGCTGCGTAAATCTTCGGCTGCAGACGAAAATATCAACGTCTTTGACCGCGCGTTTGTTAAAGGTATCGCGCAGGGCGCCGCCAGCGATTTGCGCTTCGGGGGATTTTTTCTGCATCACCGAAAGCAGCTTTAGCCATTCTGGCGGTAAATCCTGAATCGACATATCAGGTTTCTTTGTTTCATGCTGCGGATATTTGGCTTGCAGGCGTTTCAGGTGTTCATGGGTACCTGAGTTGGGATTAATGACGCTGAGCAGCTTTTCCGTTTGATCTTTTTCAAAAGCATCGGTGGTAATAACCCGGTTGCCGTCAAATGCAATCTGGCACAGGCCGATGTCAAATCGTGAAACGACATCATCTAGGGTATAGGTCGGGCGAAGCACAACGGGGGCAAAAATAGTGCGTGCAAAAATGCCGGCACCCGTTGGGTTCACGAAAATGATATTAAACTTGGTATTGTTGCCGTGTTCGCGGCTGCTGGCATGAATTTCCCATGCTTTGATAGGTAGGTCGTAAAAGCTTTTTCTATCGGCGCCAAAGGCATTAAAGCGGCTGACTTCTTTGGTATAGTAAAGATCATCCTTCGCGAGAAATTTTACCATGCCGGCGTCTTGAAAAACCTGTTTCAAGAAACGCTCGACCATCAAGGGGTCCATGTTGGGAATAAATATATCAACGTCACTGACAGCTTTGCCATTCAGCAAATCACGCAAGGCACCACCGGCGATAAAAGCATCGCGCGCCTTGTTTTTGTGCAGAGCCTTCAGGACATTGATCCAGTCCTGTGGCATTTTTTGAATAAGCGATTGATAGTCTTCTTTTGCAGGCTCTGTGGCGGGTAGGGCGGGGCGCAGGGCTTCGATTTCCTTTGACAGGAAAATACCTGACATGCGCAACAACATCAGGTTGGCATCAAATTCCTTGGGTGATTGTTCAGCCAGTAATTTCAGATCATCGTCTGATGGCTTGGCACCCCATGTGACCAACAGCTTCATCATCTCGCGGTTGCCTGTTTCAAGGGCCGCTTTCAGATGTGACCAGTCAGGGCGTACGTAGGGGAGCTTGGCAAGGCTGCGGTCAAAGTGACGGCGCACGTTGTCTAGTCGCTCGCCACGCACCAGTTGCAGCAATCCATTGCTGTCGAGTGCCGTGCCGGATAGGGTTTCTGCTTGCTTTGCTTTCATCGCCATATCATCTATGTTTTGAGAGGCCTTATCCTAGGGATTTACTTTGATTATGTCAATAAAATAGCATGACTAATAAACCATTAAAAAACAAATCTTTAGGCCTTCAATCGGCCTTGCTGGGCTGGTTTGACAAGCATCAACGGGTGATGCCTTGGCGTGCCACCAAAGGCAGGCGCGCCAACCCTTATCACGTATGGCTGTCGGAGATTATGTTGCAGCAGACGACCGTTGCAACTGTCGGGCCGTACTTTCTGAAATTCATCAAGCGTTGGCCCAAGGTTGAAGATCTGGCAGCGGCTGATATCGACGAGGTTCTGGCCATGTGGGCGGGGCTTGGTTATTACGCCCGCGCCCGCAATTTGCACAAGTGCGCGAAGGCCGTGGTGGTGCGTGGTGGATTTCCTGACGGTGTCGATGAGCTGCTTGAGTTACCTGGTATTGGCCCATACACAGCCGCTGCAATTGCGTCGATTGCCTTTGATCAGCCAGCCGTGGCCGTAGATGGAAATGTGGAACGTGTTGTCAGCCGTTTTTTTGCAATCACCGACCCGCTGCCTGCCAGCAAGCAGCAAATGCGCGATGCCGCTGCGCAATTGGCGGCCGATGTCAGCAGACCCGGTGATTTTACGCAGGCGTTTATGGAGCTGGGGGCGACGCTGTGTACGCAACGCTCCCCAAAATGCGGTATTTGCCCTTGGCGTGATGGTTGTGCTGCGCGAAAGCAAAAACTTGATATTGAAAGCCTGCCACGCAAGTCACCTAAAAAGGCCAAGCCAAAAAGATATGGCCATGTTTTTGTTGTGACCGATGCGCGCGGACGTGTCTTGTTGCAAAAGCGTGGGGACAAGGGGCTTTATGCGGGGATGTACCAGCTGCCCACCACGCCCTGGGAAAATAAACGGATAGCCGAGGCAAAAGCAGCCTTTGCGCTGAGTGGTTTAAGCAGCGGGGATGCCAGACTGCAAAAAACAGCACTGCCCGAAGTTCGCCACAGCCTGACCCATTTTGACCTTTTTCTAAGCCTGCATCGTGCCAAGGCCGCAAAGGTTGTGCAAAAAAAGGGCTGGGTATGGGCCGCTGTGGCTGATTTTGACAAATACGCTTTGCCGACGGTGATGCGCAAGGCACTTGCGCTTGCTGGTGTGGCTTGAGTTTTATCCCTAATGCGCGCTACCTTTGTACAGTTATGTTTTTGTTATTCAGGAATAAACACATGTCAAATAAGACAGCTGCCTTTGTCGCGATGGTTTTTGCATTTTTGTTGATGAGCAGCAACGTCTTTGCGCAGGATGCCGAAGAAAAAACACCAGCAGCTGAGAAAGAAAAAATCGTCGAAGCTTATGCAGCGCCTGATTACCGCGAATTAATCCAGTCAATGGTGGTGCTGGGTGGTTATGATATTAACGACACCAGAGTTGCCGATGCCTATGGCGAGCTTTTGTATTGTGACCTGTACACAAAATATTTCAGCAACGATTTTGAGTGGAACAATGTGCGCCGTAACATTGTAAACCGCGTCCTGCAAAAAAAGGAAATGTATCGCGTCCAGTACGAATATCAGGGCTTGGTCAAACTTGATCGTTATAGCTTTGAAAAACAGGTTTTTCCGCTAAGCGCACAAACCCGCATGTCAAACGTCGGTAGTTTGCAGCTGGTGTCTGAAACAGAAGCGCGGCAGGTGCCCTGTATTCAGCAAAAAGAAAAATACAGCCTGTTTTTTCCGCTGTCTATCTACCTGCGTTTTCCGCGCCCGATTAACTTAACCGAACTGAAACTGCCGCCAGACGAAGCGGAAATCTTGCTGAACAAGCTTAAAGCCATGCGCATTGCTGACCGCAGCCTTCATGTGCGTTATCGTTTTAGGGTTGTCGATGTACCGCGCATCAACACGGATAGCGAAGAAACCAGGGGCCAGCAAGGTATTGGCCAGATCAATGCGCAGATGCAGGCGGCCGACTTTTACCTCGACCGTGACCTGACGATGAAAGTCGCGTCAGTTGAATTTGACTAATAACGATTAGTGGCTGCTGCCGGGTTCGATGCGCGAACGGATTTCCTGACGCAGCACGTCGATGGGCCAAGCCTTGCCCTTGTTCTCGAAATGCCAGAAGGTCCAGCCATTGCACGAGGGCAGGCCCTGCAGTGCTGCACCCACCTTGTGAATTGACCCTTTGTGGTCACCACTGTGGTTGCGTGCCACGATATTGCCATCGGCACGAACACGGGCCGAATAACGACGGGAGTGGTCAAATAGCACCGCACCTGGTTCCAGCAAGCCTTGTTCAACCACATGGCCAAAGGGCACGCGCGGTTCTTGGCGCTTTTCAATCGGTTTGAGCAAGCTGGTGTCATCGCCGGTTTTGATGGCGCCGATGCGTTGTTTGGCGTGGGCGATATAATCTTTGTCGCGCTCGATGCCAATAAAGTCACGGCCAAGTTTCTTGGCAACCGCACCTGTGGTGCCGGTGCCAAAGAAGGGGTCCAGCACGACATCACCCACATCCGTTGAGGATAAGATGACACGATGGAGAAGGGCTTCGGGCTTTTGCGTCGGGTGTGCCTTTTGGCCATCATCCTTTTTCAGGCGTTCTTGACCCGTGCAAAGGGGGATGGTCCAGTCCGAGCGCATTTGCAGGTCTTCGTTCAGCGCCTTCATGGCATCGTAATTAAAGTGGTACTTGGCGCTTTCTGATTTGGCGGCCCAGATCATGGTTTCATGGGCATTGGTAAAACGGCGGCCACGGAAGTTGGGCATGGGGTTGGTTTTGCGCCAGACGATGTCGTTC
>JBEIPH010000187.1:0-3674 GCA_040377115.1 Micavibrio sp.
CATCGCTTAAAGCCGAATTACATGACGCTTGATAACATGAACCCCGCCCTTTTGTCTGCGCAGGCAAGCGGCTATCGCACCTATGTCGCTTTCAACGGCAACTATAGTTATATCTTCCCTGAAGCTATCAAAGGCTACACGGGTATTGATCTGCGCCGCACCGCACAGGATATCGTCAGCAAAGAGCAAAAAATGAAAACCAAGCTCGGCTGGGAAAGCTGATTAGGAAAAACGCCCGCTACTGGCGGGGATACGATTTGTGAACTATACTGGATAACAGGAACAACAGGAGAAAACGCCAATGTCCATTCTGACCACCGTTGCTGTCAGCGCGCAGGAAGGCGATACCGCCAAACAACTGCTGGGCTATTACATGAGCACACCGGGTTTTACCCTGGCGATGGACCATGCACCCACAGCAACACTTGATGCACCAAATGCGGCTGGTGCGATTGATCCGCTGGCCCGCTAATAAATACCATAAGGGGATTGCGCCATGAACGCTGTTATCGCCGAATACGAAGTTTTCAAAAACGCCAGCAACGCACTGGGCTTTTTCTTTTACAAAAACGATGTTCTGGACCGTGCACCCAAAGAAGGTCCCTTCTGGTTTGAAATCCAGAGCAAGTCGATTGTTGCCGGCAGCGACAGCGCCAAGGCAGTGTTTGAAGGTATTACCGACGATGTTTTGTCGGCCGCACGCGAACGTGGCGTGATTATGTTGGTCGAGTTTCAAGACAATCAGGCCGTGCGTTGCACGCCCTGTTATCTGAGCGACAGCATATAAAAACGATAACTTCAAAAAAAGCGTGACAAGCGAATCACTCTGCGCTAAGGTGTATTCAGGATTTGTTTCCACCTGCAGAAGGAGTGTCCATTGGATCTCATTCGCCTGAACGTCCTTCCGCCCGCACATGGGGCGCCTGAAATCGCCAGCTTGATGATTGCAAGCCCTGCCACCCGCCTCGTTCGAAGTTTGCACGCCTCCCCTTGGGAGGTTTTTTTGTGCCCGGAACAAGCCGGCAGGTTTGCCATTCACTTTAATGCGCGGCCCAAAAAGCGCTGATGAAGATTGCGGCCAAAGGCTTGGGGTCTTTGGCAATACGCAATGATACCGACCACCAACCACCACAACGTTACAACAGGGGAAAAATCACGCATGGGGAAGAAATCCAAGATCGCTGCTTATAAAGCCAACCGCGCCAGTGATGTCGAGCGCGTGCATAATCTGCCTTCTGCACGCGGTGGCCAGCGCCCGCAGCGCAAGGTTGGGACCCGCTGGTCGGGATGAGCGATCGACGTGATCAAAGCTACGTTAAAAACGTGCGCCCCAGATCCGAAGGCCAAAAACGCCTGATGGAAGCGATTGAAAAAAACAATCTGGTCATGGCGATTGGCCCGGCCGGTACGGGTAAAACCTATCTGGCTGTGACAGCCGCTGTCGAAGCGTTTGAAGCTGGCAAGGTTGACCGCATCATTCTCTCCCGCCCTGCCATCGAAGCGGGCGAGAAAATCGGCTTTTTGCCCGGTGACCTGCAAGACAAAATGGCCCCATTCCTGCGCCCGCTTTATGATGCACTGAATGACCGCATGGGACTTAAGCGGCTCAAGCAATGCATCGAAACCGGCGAGATTGAAATCGCGCCTATCGGTTATATGCGTGGCCGGACACTGAACAATGCTTTCGTAGTGATTGACGAGGCACAAAACTGCACTTACGGACAGATCAAGATGATCGTCAGCCGTTTAGGGTGGAATTCAACCATGGTTATCACCGGTGACCCCGATCAGTCCGACTTGCTGGAAGGTATTTCAGGCTTGGCCGATATGTCGCGCAAGCTTGCCACCATCCCCGGCATTGCGGTTGAAAACCTGCGCGAGACTGACATTGTCAGACACCCGCTGGTCGCCAAGATGCTTGAAGTTATCTGATTAATCAGGCTGCACACAAGAAAACGGCGGGATATTTTCCCGCCGTTTTTTTATTTGTTGTCGTCGGTGTTGTCGAGGTTAATCCCGATAACATCCGCCCAATTAATGGGCTGTAAGTCTTTCTTGGCTTCCTGTTGTTGGCTTTCAGGTGCTGGCGTCGGTTTTGCTTCGATAGGTGGTGGCGTTGGTGCGGCAGGTGCCTCCCACGGCATTGGGGTCGGCTTTTCATCCGCGGTGGCGGCACCGGCCCCTGCGGGCAGGCCCAACACATCCATCCAGTTAAGCGGGCCTGGCAACACCGCAGCTTCTGCAGCTTTGGCGGCAGGAGATTGCGGTGACATGCCACCCATCAGTTGATCCCATGAAATTTCGCCAGCTTCCGCAGGCGTCTCGGTTACCGGTGGTGGGCGGCGTTCGGCCAGCGGGGTTGATTCAGGGGCTGCGCCGCCATCTTCACCACCAATAACTTCAAGCCAGCTGATCGGCCCACTGATGGCTGACTTGGCAGCGACAGCCCGTGCAGCGGCCTGTTCTGCCATGCTAAGATCTTTTGTGCTAAGCCCGCCACCATCTTCGCCACCCGAAGCGGCGTCATTGGGCGAAATGCTGCCATGCGCCTCGGCCACAGCGGCAATCGCGGTAATACCGCTGAGCATATAACTGTCAGCACCGCCCGCACGCGCCACGCCAAAACCATTGGCCAGCGCATCGATATCTGTATTAAACGGCGTTTCCAGCTGTGCGGCATCCCACTTGGCGTTGCGGAAGCGGCGCAAGACACTGTCAACCGTGCGCAGGGATTCAAGCGCGTCTTCGGCAGGTGGCGGGATCGGCAGGAAGCGATGCACGCGCATGGCGCGGGCATGACCGATGTCAGAGTTATAAACCTGAATTTCATTTACGCTTTTGCCAAAGGCACAAACAGCGCGGCCTTCGTTAAAACCCTTCAGGCCTTCGTAAGAAGCTCGATCACGCACCTGCAAGCTGGCCTGCTGGCTGTCGGTATACCCCGTGCTCATGCCGCCTTGTCCGCGCGCAAAACCCGACACCTCGGTGACCATGGCTTTGCCGACGGTTTTTTCAAAGAAGTCTTTGGTCTGGGTCGGGTCCTCAAGCTTGCCGAACAATTTAATGTTACAGTTGGCTGTAATTGAACGCGCTTCTTCTTTCACACGCTTTTCAAGCGCGGGCAAATCCTGACCGGCAAAGACAAGCGAGAAGCCAAGCGAACGGGCCTGAGCGGCCATCACCGCCATACCTTGGGCCGTATAGTAACCAACCTCGTCAAAGATGGCGATAAAGGGCGTTGAAGACGTCGTGGGCTTGTTTTCAATTGCGGTGGCGGCTTCACCTTCAACGGTGTTGCCAAGCGTGGCACCCATCATGCCCTTTAGGGTTGATGAAATAATTTTACCAAGGTTGGCGGTTTCATCTGACGATTTTTCAAGGGCGGGGATCAACACCACCAGAATGCGGCGGTTTAAAACCACGTCCAACATGTCGATGTCGGCGGCCTGGGTGTCAAAGATAAAGCCATAGTCATCACCCAGCGACTGCATGGAGCGCGTGAACTGCATCGACAGATAGCCGTGCTGCTGGTTGGGTGTTGAGGTATCTGGCATTGACCCGTCAGGCTGCTGTTTCGCATTGCCCTCGTCATCAAAGGCGCGGTCATCATAGCCAGGCAGTTCGCCCAGATACGCTTTGACAGCGGCGCGCAGATGTTCGGGCAGCGTGCTATC
>JBEIPH010000244.1:0-2699 GCA_040377115.1 Micavibrio sp.
CATTTCATCATCCAGCAATTCCATGCGCGATAAAACATAAGCCAGATCAAGTGCGCGCTGGACATCATCCATCCGGTAGCGTGCAAGATAGGTGGCATAGGCAAGCCAGCGCCATTTTTCACCAACCGGATTGCGGCCGATGGCCCCAAGATATTCGACTATATAAGCAACATCACCGACCACGCGCGTAGCGCCAAAATAATAAGCCGCCATCATCGGAACATGGTCAGCCGCCGGATCAAGCGCATGCAGGTGTTTAAACCATTTTTCAAGCCTACTGTAATCATAGGCTTTAAGCGGCGTGACCTCACCCCCTGTATCACCAAGCGTCTGCAAGGTCATCGCCCCGCTACGATAGGCCAACTGGCTGTCGCCAAGGGTCATGACCGTGGCCGTGCGCTCACTTGGCACAGGTGGCACACCGGCCCAGCGCGCATAAAAATCACTGGCACCAAACCAAAGGGCAACATGGCAAACAACAAAAATAGCCAGCGCCAGATTAATGTTAGTTTTTTGACGCGGCGTTACCATCAGAACTGCCGGCGTGTAAAATCAAACGCGCTAGCGGCCAAGAGCAAAGCAATACACAAAATGGTTTGCACGCCGATAAAGCCAGAAATGCCAATATTCTCTGCCAGCCACACCGCGTGCATACCAGCATGGTCGCGCAGGGCAATACCGGCCGAGCCGTCAACGCCGTACACCAGCCACGATGTCTGGCCCATCAGATCAAGACGGGGAATGATGACAGAGATCAGCTCGATAACATTGTTAAGAAAAGCAAAGAACATATTCTCTGGGGCTGCGCGCGAAATACCGATGAGCGTACCGATCAATCGTGCCAGCGCATAAAACCCAAAAGTAGCCAGCGCTGATCCTGCCGCACTGGTCAACACAAAAGAAAAGAAGAGTGCCGCGACCACCATGATGGCGTATTCGCCCATCAAGCTAAAACCCCAGGCGATCAATCCCGGCACATTCGGCTTGCCCGTTGCCAGCACACAAAGGGTCACAACGACAGCAACGATAAGCGCCAAGAAAATAAAGGCTGCCGCATGACTAAAAAGATACCCAAGACGCGATATCGGGCGCGAGAGCATGAATTCGACTTCTTTGTTGTCAAAGGCACGGCGCAGGTGAAAACAAACAAACAACACCAGCCCGGCCACGCCCAGAAAACGCAGGCCGCCCGCACCAAATACTGTTGAGAAACTTTCCTGCTCGGTCATTGCGGCACTGCCTAGAAAAACACCCAGGCTAGCGCCGGCACCAACCATCACCACCAGCGTCACCATCAAGCGATCACGCAGGGCCGCAGTCAGAATATATTTAATCAGAGGCAGCGATATCATTGTTCATTCTTTAGAATCTAATGGGACGGCGATCGTTGCTGAAACCTTTGTAAACCTTGCGATCCATATCGTCAGCGTTATTACCTGCCACGATCTGCGCTTTAATTAGAATAACAAGTTCAGACTTCTCGATCACATCACTCTTGGACTTGAACAGGTTGCCGATATACGGGAGGTCACCAACAACCGGAACAGCCTCCTCAGAAGTGGTGTTGGCATCCTTCATAAGGCCACCCATAACCATCACTTGGCCAGATTGAAGTTTCATCAAGCTGTCAATTTCCTGCACGGAAACCTCAGGGATATTGTTGGTTGGCGCATCGTCAGTATCAAGGCCTGCAGCTGCCAAGCTAAACACGATTGTAGGATCAACGACACGATTTGTAATGCGCGACACTGTGGGACGGACCGAAAGCATAATTTCACCGGTGTCGGCATTTGCAGCCGGCACAACTGTTAGAATAACGCCTTCCGGAGTTGAGAGCTGTTCCGCTTCGATCGAAACACTATTCGTGTCTGTATCGGCATCTTCTTCTATCTCAACATCGAAATTAAAGTAGATGTTATTTTGAGCGATGTTGACGATAGCCGGCTGATTATTCAACACCGTCACACGCGGGCTTGACAGGGCGCGCACCGTACCGAACCTTGAAATAGCCGTGACAAGAGCGCCCACGTCGCTTGTGTCAAGCTCAGCCGTAAAACCACCCACCTCTGTTGGCGTCAGGCCAGAACTTGGGAAGCTTGCTGTAAAATCAAAGGCTCCACCAAGCTTGATCGACTTCCAGTCAATACCCGTGGCGTATTCATCATTCAGATCAACTTGCAGCACCTTCGCTTCGATCAAGACCTGTGTCGAAATACGTTGACGGAACTCATCAAGAAATTTCTGCACAAGCTTGTGCTGGCGCTCAGAGGCAAAAACGCTCAGGATACCCGTCTGCTGGCTGATTGAGTATGTCGCGGGAGGATTGGGAACCTGCGGCTCATCACCGCCCGCTGCGATTTGCAAAGTAGGTGCAACAGCTGGCGCCATCTGCGAAACCTGCGGAGAACCCGGAAGTGGCGGCGGTGCAGCTGCTGGGTTAGCGGCAGGATCTGTTGGTGCCGCAGGTGGCGGCATTATACTAACAGCTGTCGGGATTGGATCTGCCAACGTCGACAAAGATATGTATGTATCCGAAGATGTCAGGATCTGCTCGATATTGGCTGTCAGATCATTCCAAGGGTCAGCGTCAAATGAAGTCGTGATTTCTGCGCTTGAGCCGCCAGAAGCTTCAGGCCCGCCACCGCCTTCACCCCCACCGCTGCTGCCGCCCAGCTCAAGCTCGCTTGAAATATCGCTGC